>NZ_JAEHBK010000100.1:0-2430 GCF_016483685.1 Bacillus cereus group sp. N8
CTCTAATATTTACAACAGCGTGAACGATTTGATTTCATTGAGTATGCCGAGAAGCCAGTTTGATGAAAAACTGGTTGTAGCCAGTAAAGAACTAGAGGATACGATTCAAAAAGTACAGCAATTTGAAAGCAAAAAAGCAGAAAGCAATGCGGAAAAAATTCTCGATAACCTAAACAAACAAGTTCAAATTGCAGGAAAGATGGGCAGTTTATCTTATACTGATCCGCAACTTCAAGCTTTCTTTGCGCAAGATGCGTTGGCAAAAGGCATTCATGAAATGGATACACAAATCACGAAGGCGGAAAAAGAGGCGCAACTGCAAGCTGAAAGAAAAATGAAGAAAAAGCGAGAGGAATGGGCGAACCATCATCCAGCGCAGGCTTGGCTTCAAGACGTTTCTGCTAGTTTCGATAAGAAATGGGATGGATTAGAAAAAGGAACAAGATGGTTAGGGATGTTAGGCACGAACTATCCTGCCCTGAAAAGACTTTCTGATGAAGCCTTGGTGTTAGAAGGTTTTATAGGCAAGGCAGGTTCCGCTATTAGTGGGGCTGCGATAGGCGTAATAAATCTAGTTTACCTAGGTGCAGAGCTTTTTAAGTGGGGCTATAACTCGATACATGGCGTAGAAACAGAACAATGGAAACTGGACGATATTTATGGTGCATGGGAAGGTACGAAGAAACTCGCCGAATATGGGATTGTAGGCTCCATCACAATTACGGCTCCTTATCTTAGTGTTTTCTTAAATAATCCCGCATTCACGGACAAAATTCCCGTGCTGGATAACCTCGCTAGAACCTTTAGAAGAGACCAAAAAGAAATGTTCAACGCAGCGAAAGATTATGTAGAAAAAGCCATGACCGACCCTTATGCTTTTGGTGGCATGGGATTTGATATTGTCAGTTGTCTTTTCGGCGTTGGTGAAGTAAACGCCGCAGTGAAAGGATCAGCTACAGCCGGAAAAATCGCAGAGGGTGAAAATGTCTTTCGAGCAGCAGGGAAACGCGATAAAATAGTTGGTAAGTCGGAAGAAGTAGAAGCATTCATGAATAAGTTGCCGGATAGTATGAAGAATGTCGGGGAGAAGATTAAAAATATTGAGATCCCTAATTTATTCCCTGAACCTTTGCTAGCAGGTGGAGGGAAAGTCGGAGGCGGAGGATCACACTCTCTGAAAGATGCTTATCAGTTTATGAAGGAGACTGGGGAGAAGGTTTTTGGTAAGGGTACGGATAACCTTATTGGAAAAGTTTTAGAAGATAGGTCTAGAGTCGTAAGAACAAAACTATCTGATTCAATGACAGTATTCAAAAATTCAGATGAATATATAAATTTATCTAACACACAGAGGAAAAAAATAGATAGAAAAATAAAATCACTTACTAAAGGTAATGTTGCAACAGCAGATGTTAACATACCAGGTATAAAAAAAGAATTTAGTGCTCATAGCCAAATTCATTCTGTGGATAGTTTAGGAACTAATGTTATGGATTTTTCATATGCACCGGCAGATAGTGAGCGTATCTTCAAAAATTATGTAGTAGATGATTTTCAGAGGTATAATGATACGGAAGCAAAGATTCTTGAGGATATAGCTTCTAAAATAAAAGACCCAAATATTAAAGGTGAAGTTAATCTTTTCTCAGAGTTAGATACTTGTCAAAGTTGTACAAATATTATATTGGAATTTAGAGAAAAATATCCTAATATAAAGTTAAATATCTTTACAAATAATACAGTAACTCCATAGAGGAATAGATTTAAGGAGGTTTGTGCTATGAATAATAGTGTTGATTATGAAAGTATCAAAGATTCTGTTGTATATAGTTTTGAAGAATATGTAGAAGATGATGGATTTACAGCACCACAATCTGCAGGAAAAGTATTTGAAGAAGATTGGAGAGAGCTAAACTATAATAATTTTACAAAGACTGCATACTATATTTGTGTTGCAATTGAGTGTTTTAAACTAAAAGAAATACCAGATTTTATATATGAAAAATTAGATTTTTATATCAATAATATTGAATTTAAAGGTGATGCTAATAAAGAAGATATAGAACAATTATTGCAAGATATAAATAAATGCAAACGGTTAATGGAAAGTAAAGATTATAAAGTTATTGAATCAAGCTTTGGCGCAAAATCAAGAATTGAATATATTCTTAGTTTGAAGTCATAATTAAGACAAAACAAAAAATATCAAAATATTACAAATCACTACTTCTGACCTTGATTGGCTTATGCCTTTCAAGGTTTTTTTAGAAAAGAGAGTTTTCATGGTAAAAAATTATTAACATCTTTATAGCAAGGGAATGCTTGTAGACTGATCTATACTGCATTCCCTTATTGGGGTAGCACCACACACCCATCAACTTAAGGGATATTTTTATACAAAATGCGATCTTTTCACGTAGTATTTTATTA
>NZ_JAEHBK010000101.1:0-2332 GCF_016483685.1 Bacillus cereus group sp. N8
GGACCTTGTCCCTGTGAGAGTAGGACGTCGCCAAGCAACCTTAAGACGAGTCAGAATGACTCGTCTTTTTTGTGTTTAATAAAATAAGTTTGTCATCTACGTATTACTGGAGTATATGGGTGTCTCTCCAGTAATTATAAGTACGATCGCCTTCAGCAATAGAAAAATCCTCGTTTATTTCATTCATTTTTTTCAGGAGTTCTTCATTATCTAATTCATAAAAAACATATCCTGAGCATATTGCAGTTTTTATGCCGTCAATTACTAATTGTGCAAGATAATCAGGAAAATCATCAAATTGCCAAGCTGTAACAGATTTAGGCTTTTCTTCGTACCCTCAATAATTATTCCAATATTTTTTCGCTAGTAAATTCTTTTATATTACTACCTCACTTTTCTATGATTAAGGAGTATTTGTTATGTGTTCTTATATAATCCCCTATAATTATTCACCACTTGTATTGTTGTTTTCCTTATTAACAAAGGCAATATATGAAATGAATAAAGCTTATATACTCATTCTGCCTATTTGTGGTCATCTTTCCTGTAGACGCCCATATTAATAGAAGGGATAATTTAAGTTACGGATTGTATTATAAGGTAGTGGGTACAACTGTTCCCGCTTAAGGGAATTCTCTAATAAAGGTTGTAATTCTTCATCTGTTTCATGCATAGATAGAAAACTGTCGTCAGCTAAGTATGAGAAGAATTTCTTTATTGAAAATTGTCCTCTTGTTTCATTGTGCACGTCTTTTAGTATGTGCATGATACTATTTTATAGTTGCTGATTATTTTTATTGTTTTGATCTAAATAATTATGTGGTAAAAATGGCGTTGCGAAAAAAACGATAATACGAGCTTGTTTCTTTGGGTCTAAAGTTTGAAGAGTTACCACTATTTCAAAATATAATTTGCGTAGATCATTTGTAGTACTTTTTGTAGTGCACTTTGAATAGTAGATTCTGTATGAATACTAATTGCCTCTAGCCCTTTTATATACTTGGCATAACTAGTCACATTAATTTCCCGAGAAAGATTTCGAGATGGGAGACCTGTTATGGATAAATAACGTTGGAATTGTTCTTCTAGGTAACTTTCAATTTTTTTACATGCAAGCTTTGTTTCTTCTAGTAGTTGTGATAGTACTTCCTTTGGTGTAGATTCATAAATAAAATAATTGAAATATAATTGGCTATTTGTTGCAGTTTGCACAGCAGCGCCACTTTTCGTATCAACAGATCTTCTTCCGAATAACCATTCTCTAGAAAGTGTGTCTTTTTGTACAGTATCATTTTCATTTTCCTTATATGTTTAGAAATATTGTTCAATTGCACCTGGAAGGAAGGTCTGTTCTTTTGACGACCGAAATCTTCGATGAAAGCTGTATCCAAATAAGAGTGATAGATAATAGTAGAAGTTGAAGTACTGTTGCCTTTTATAAATGCGAATACATATTCCTTACCGATTGAATCGTTAGGAATATGTTGAATCCATACATGTTCAGGGTGCTTTTGGAAGTGTGGAAAGCTTTTTATAACAATATATAGTTCATCTATAATATGGGCTTCGCTGGTAGTGCCGTTAATACTATTAAATGCGGATAGATGATTTGTTAAAAATTCAACTTACTTTTTCTAAAGATAAAGCTTGTATTTGTTTGTATATAGTTATAGGATAAAACCTCCTTAGCTCTTATAAAATAGTGAGATTTCTATAAGAGGGTAAGTTAAGATTTATGTGTTTAAATAGCAAAGTGGAAACGATTTAGAAGTTGTATACCAGAGTCTTCTGCATACTTCGATACCATCTGCTTTTGGTATCATGGGGTCTAATATAATAAGGTCATAGTTATATTGATTAAATAAATGTAGCGCTTTTTCACCATTGATTGGGGTATCTACCATACATAATTCTTGCTCTAAATACTTTTTAATAAATCATGGATTCCTTTATCATCGTTTATTATAAGAATACGTATATCTTTCGGTCCGGTTTCTAATAGAGTTTTAGTGATAGTACAATATGATAAACAAAGGGTTATATTGGAGAAAATAGTAACTCTCAAATTAATTCATCAAAGGAAGTTTGTTATACTTGATGAAAAAGATTGCTTGTGAAAATTAAGTAAGAGGTGACGACTTTAACCTGTTAATAAAAAAGGATTTAAATTAAATTAAATTTCTTTTAAAAAGGTGTTGACGATTACCATATAGAGGTGTAATATAGAACAAGTCGCCGATGCAATAACGCAAAATGCGGCAAACGAAATAAAAAACTTAGTTGACATTAACTAACGAAGATGTTAACATAAGGAAGTCGCAAATGAGCGACC
>NZ_JAEHBK010000102.1:0-1972 GCF_016483685.1 Bacillus cereus group sp. N8
TGTATAGTGATAATAAAGTTATTGAATTTTGATTAAAAAAGATAAGAGCCTTACTACATTCTATATGCAGCAAGGCTCTTTAAAGTTGTTTCAAATTATATCCATCTGCTTATGTAATGCTTAAAAAATGAATAATAAAGTTGTTTACTTCTTATTGAACTAACGCCCCCGTTAGTTTAAGTGTAACTCTTCACAATTATTTGATATTATATAGGTGAATAGAAAGATAAATTAGAATTTAGTTTATAGTTATAAAAATAAGTTATTTATACCCTTATAATTCTTCAAAAAGGAGAGTGTATGAAAAAGACTATTGTTTTTGTATTAACGATATTTATATTATTCTCAGGATTCGCAATACAAGGTTATGCGTTGTCAGATTCGAAATCTGTGGCAATACAAGCATTGCTAGATGATGCCTGTCGTACGTCAGGTGTGCCTGGAATGTCAATCTCAATACTTGCTGATGGTGAAGTGTTCTACTTTTCTTCTGGGTATGCAGATCTTGAAAAGGGATTGTCTGCAAGTGAAAATACACTCTATGAGTTGGCCTCGGTGAGTAAAGCTTTTACTGGTATGGGGATTTTGCTATTGGAAGAGCAAGGGCTGCTATCAATGACTGACCCTATCCAAAAATATTTACCTTGGTTTACGTTAAAGTATCAAGGTAAACCTGTTGATATGCAAAACCTTACACTAAATAACTTTCTTCACCATACCAGCGGCCTAACAAATATTAGACATCTTCAAAATATTCCACAAGGTAATACGCCTGATATGTTGCAAAAGACTGTGGAAACGCTGGTAGATGCAGAATTGGCGTTCTCTCCCGGTGAACAATATAACTATGGAACCGTTAATTATGACGTATTGGGTTTGGTTATTGAGATTGTATCACGACAAAGCTATGAAGACTTTATGAAGGAACAGGTATTTCTACCCTTAGGTCTTCACCAGACGTATGTTTATAAAGAAGATGCTCAAGCCACTGGACAGTTAGCACAGGGCTACCGTTCTTCCTTTTTTATAACAACTCCATTTAACGCTCCGGATTATGCTGGGAATAAACCTGCCGGCTATATCATTTCTAATACAAAAGATATGGCGCGTTGGATGGGCATACAGATGGGTATCGTGCAGGACATACCCGAAATATTTCACAGGGCCATCGAAAAATCACATAGGGGTGATATGTCTGTTTCGGCTGTCAATGATATGTATTATGCGGCAGGTTGGTCGGTAAACGCCGAACAAACGTTTATAGAACACACTGGGGGTAATCCAAATTTTAGTACCGAAGTAGCCATACTGCCAAATGAAAGAACAGCCATCTGCTTACTGAGCAACGGCGCAAATACCAATATAAACCTGGTACTAAAAGTTAAAAATATATTAAACGGCAATCTAGCTCAGTCATATGAGATAAGCGGCACACAGCTTTTGGACATCATTTTGTCGTCTACCACAATTATTCTTTGTCTATTAGCCGTTCTGTTATTTTTCTTAGGATTAAGAAAAAGGAAAACGAATGAGCAGCAGCCAATGACAAAAAAGAGAACAATCGTAACAATTATTTTCCTAATCGCTACGATTGCCCAGTGTATAATGTTTTTTGCCTTCGATTGGTCAACGATACTTATTTGGCAAACATATAGTGTTCTTACAGCTTTAATTTCGTCAACATTATTAACAGCAAGCATTACTTGGTTTGTATATACTCACCGATTAGATGCCTCGGTCCGAAAATAAGTATAATGTTAAGTAAATAAATCCTAATTTATCGATATTTTTAATTTAAAAAACAGAAGACACCTCGGTGTCTTCTTTAATGTCATCGACACTTCTCCTAGTTAAACCCACTTGCTATTTCTTCCACTAACCTGCCTCGTTAGTAGAAGAAGGATTTTTAAACAACTATATTATTTTTTAAATGACTTTATTGTAAATTAAACAACTTTATTATCTCTGTACA
>NZ_JAEHBK010000103.1:0-1939 GCF_016483685.1 Bacillus cereus group sp. N8
TCGAACAATTAAGATGGCTTCCTGCCATCCCTTGTCCGAAGCCAATTCATCTCCCACCTACTCACTTCGCGTTCCTTAAGGAAGGAGTCTTCTTGGCTAAAATGATAAATTTATATCCATATAATCAAAATAACGCTATTCTTTTTGTAAAAATATATAGAAGGGATGGTGTATTTTTTCATTTTAAGGAAATTTAGTTTTGTTATCTTTCCCTAATAACAAACAAGACGCCAACCAGATCATGAATTACTATTGGTTTAATCATTAACAAGTATATCTGGGCCCTTTTTCAACATATATGTAAAACCTGAAATAAATACGATACTAAATATAATAATGGAAGACCACATATTAAAATGAAATTCTTTACCTACAACTAAATAATAGATGTTATGGACCAAGAAATTAGCACCTATGATAATCCCACCTAACATTGAACTAATTACAAGGCTGATTAAATAAAATTTGAGCTTCTGAAACATTTCCCCTCTACTCCTTTTCTAAAATCAACTTTATTCAGGATATTTTAGAAAATTATACCATTTATTTTTCTGATATTCTTAAATCTATAATATATTTAAGGTTATTTTAAGAGAAGAAGGATTGCCTATCCAAATGTTCATTTTAGGGTCTCACCAACATGCCCATCAAGGTAATGAAACTAGTTGCTCCAAAACAAAAAAATGTATATTTTTACTTAGATATTCCAATTTTCTCATTTTGGGGGTATTTGCCTTTATTAGCTTGTTGGCGATGGGGAGTAACCCATAGAAAAGGAAATCCAAAGGGATAAAACGATGCAACTTCTGTATAAACAGTACATCTTCTTTATAAACGGTACGACTTTATTTCAAAGCTACAGTATTTTATTATTTTTAACAGATTATTTAGAATAATCGAAAGATAAAAAAGCTCATCTTTTATGAAAAAAGAGATGGGCTTTTTTGTTTGTTGCCAATAAGTGAAGTTACTTGACGTTTACGGATAAAAAACACTCGTTCTGATTAAGGACGAGTGTTTTTTTAGTTTATCTAACAGGTATAAACTTCCATGAGCTAGGTTTTTGTTTTTTTCCACCTAGTACGATCCAATTTTTCTCTGCATTTATATTTTCATAATTTAATGGATAGTCATCTGTAAAAATATTATATTCTGTAGGTTTATCCAGGTTAATTTTAATTTTAAAGTCAGCTAAACTATCCGATTTTTGAGCAAGGTGAATCCAACTAGAATAATTAGACCAATTTAAATATTGAAATTGATCGTAATTTGAGTGCTTCATGCGAAGATATATACTCTCCCCGTGGTGTAGCTTTGCATCATTTTCTTTGTAGAATTCAAATGCTATAGGTGTACCAGATAAAGCATTGTTTTCTTTACTTGCAAGTGAGACATAATCATAACGGTTTGCTACATACCATTCAAATGTTAGACCTTGATAAGGAGATTCACTTGGTACGATATAATAGTTTTTCCCTGCTTCTATGACGTTTCCTTCTATATCATAGATTAATGCAGTCTCTATACTTGGAGCTTTCACATTTTCAGTAAAAGTTTTAAACCAAAGATTTAAGAAACCTGCTGTATTGCGCTGAGCTTCTCCTAAGCTTCGCTGCACAGCTGGGGTAACCATTTCTTGCCACAATTGTGCCTTACCACTATTATAATACTTAAATGTTTTATCATTAGTAATATTTTGGATTTCAGGTTTAGCTACTCGGGCTGCATAATCAATCCATTCTTCAGGTGTGGATAGAGAGTCGTTATACTTCCCTCCAGTATTGACTGCAAATTGATTTTGAATGGTTGTAACATAATTTTCAAAGTAGCTATGATACTTTATAGCTCTCGTATCAATTGCGGTAAAATTTGCTGCATGCATAGGTTGGGTAGCATCTGTAAAGTAGTGCGTGGCTACTCCTAAGTAATAGAAAGCTTT
>NZ_JAEHBK010000104.1:0-1664 GCF_016483685.1 Bacillus cereus group sp. N8
TGAACAGCTCCCTGTCAAGTAGACAGTGGAAATAATAAAAAACCTTAAGCGGCTTGAATCCTGTATTCCAATGGGCTCAAGCCGTTTAACCTTTCTTGGTAACGCTCGTTATTATAAAATTGGATATACTCATCTATTGCCTGTTGTAAGGCTTCAAATGTTTCATATTTATGTAAGTAATACTTTTCACATTTCAACGTTCCCCAAAATGATTCCATCGGTCCATTATCTATACATTTTCCTACACGGGACATACTATGAGTCATGTTTGCTTTTTCTATTTTTCTCTTAAATCCATGTGATGTATATTGGTACCCCCGATCACTATGAATCAATGGTTGTTCATTCGCTTTTAATATATTGATAGCTTGGTCTAATGTCTGAAATACCAATTTATTATTGTTTGAATGTCCCAATACATAACTAATAATAGAGCCATCATAAAGATCTAAAATAGCGCTTAAATATGTTTTTCTTCCGCTTTTTAATTTGAACTCTGTGACATCTGTTACCCATTTTTCATTAGGTCTGCTTGCCGTAAATTCACGATTAAGTCGATTTTCAGCGACATATTGCGCAGTTGAGGGAACATAGCGTTTTCTTTTCCGACGAATCACAGACTGTAATCCAGCGATGTGCATTAAACGATAAATACGTTTATGGTTAAATTTTGTATGGTATCTCCTATTAATATTTAATTTCATTCTTCGATACCCATAAATGCCTCCTACTTGTTCATAAATCGCTTGAATATCTTGAAGAATCGCTTCATTTTCTAACTCTCTAGCTGTTGGCGTACGCTGTAGCCATTTGTAATAGGCAGCACGAGATACACCGGCAATTTCACATAAAAGGATGACTGGCAGATTTTCGTTCACATGTAAATCTTGAATCGCTCTATATTTATTTTGTAGACGAATACTTGTTAACGACGCCTCCTTTCGAGTTCCTCTAACTTTTTTAAAAAAGCATTTTCAGCACGTAATCGTTCATTTTCTTGTTTTAAACGTTTCATTTCTAGTTTAAATTTTTCTTCCACTGTTAATTCATATTCTTCTTTCTTTCGACCTCGTTTATCTTGTAATGCCTCTTCACCATTTGCCTCAAATTTCTTGACCCATTGGTATACTTGTTGATAAGAAACACCATAGCCTTCGGCTGTAAGTTGATAGTTTTTCTGATGCTGTAAACAGTAGTTTACAATTTGAATTCGTTCTTCTAATGTTGTTTTTCTTGTATTTGTCATAGATTTTGTCATTCCTTTACCCGTATCATGTAATTCTCTATGACTATTATACTTTTTAATCCATTTTCCCAAAACGGCAGTACTAGATATATCGTATTTTTGAATGACCTCATGTAATGAATAACGTCCTAATAGATACTCATTAACGGCCGCCAATTTTAGTTCTTTTGAATACGACTTCCAAGAGATTGCGTCTGTTAAACCATCTTCACCATTCAATTCATACCTTCTTTTCCAGTCTCTAATCGTTCCAGGATCAATTGAAAATTTAGCAGTAATATCAGCTATTGAATGCTGACCATCTTTATAAAGAGCTAAAATAGCCAACTTTTCAGCTTTAGAATATTTTATTCGTGACATAAAAACGCCCCCTTAGATAAACAGATTTTTATTTTTTATCTGTCTACCTAAGGGGGAG
>NZ_JAEHBK010000105.1:0-1572 GCF_016483685.1 Bacillus cereus group sp. N8
GTCAACTAAGTTTTTTATTTCGTTTGCCGCATTTTGCGTTATTGCATCGGCGACTTGTTCTATATTACACCTCTATAGTCTAATCGTCAACACCTTTTATTCAATTAATAATAAAAATAATTCCAAAGGTATTTTTTATATTAATTTCAGTTATTTATTTTCTCTATTTCAATGAAAATAATAAAAAAGGACATCTCATTACATACAAGACGTCCTTTTAATTAAACATTATATACATGCACTTATAAACCTTAACAATCTTCATTCTCTTTAATATTTCGATCGCCTAACATAAATAAATTAATTAATTTACTTTTATCTGCCCATAGCACTCCAAATAAGACTAAGCCACCGCCTATTACTATTCTCCATGTTAATGATTCATTTAATAGAACAATTGAAGCAACAATACTTATTAATGGTAATGCATTTAAATATAATCCACTTACTGATGCAGCAACTCTCTCTAGTGCTTTATTCCAAAACCAATATGCTAGAATTGTCGCCCCAATAACAAGATACATCACACTAAGTCCAGTCTTCCACGTTTCAACCTTTGGGAAACCATAGTAAAAAGTTTCTATCATCGCAAATGGTAATAAAATCAACGCTCCAATAATTAAAGTTAATGTTGTAAAAACCTTGTTTGATAGATACTGTTCCTGTTTTGGCCGTTTTAACAATACCGTATAGAAAGCAAATAAGAAAGTACTTAATAAAATAAGGATATCTCCTATTAAAGACACCTCTTGATCGACATTATTAGATGGAATAGTAATAAGAAGCACCCCTATAACCCCTAATATAATACCTATCCAATAATTCAGCTGAATTTTCTCTTTCAAAAATAACGCCGAAAAAAGTATTGTAACTAGCGGTAACGCAGCATCTATGATACTAACATGTAATCCACTTGTTAAAGAAATGCCGTAGGATGTGAACATAAAGTATCCAGCTACACCAGTAAAAGATAACAAACTCATTCTTTTCCATGGAATATATTTATGTACAACCGCTTTTTGTAGTTCGTTAAATGAGAAAAGCATACAAATTCCACCCGCAAAGAAAAGACGAATAAACAACAAAGTAAATGGTTGAATGGATTCTAATGCCCACTTCGTTGGTGCAATTGCCGTCCCCCATAATATAACAGCCACTAATAACATACATATTTCCTTCATAATCCCCCACACCCATCAAAAAATATATATTAACTACCTTAATTATAGATTTTTTCTTATATAAAATCCTTTAAAAACACAAAAGGTTATGCGAAAAAGAGCTATCTAGCTCTTTTTCGCATAACCTTTTCATATAAGATCTAAAACATCCTTATTCATACTACAACTTAATCAACACAAAAAGGTAATTCTTACCTTCAACTACTATTTAAAAGTATTAACTTTATAACCTTTTTATCGCCTTATCATCCAAATTTATTTTAAACAGCCTCTATTTCATTCTTTTTCTTCTTTAGCGTCATTCAATTTATGGGTTTTAACATTTGGTAAATAAAAATAAACACAAAAAAACCTAAGTCGAAACGACTTAGGTTTTTGCTTGGCGACGTCC
>NZ_JAEHBK010000106.1:0-1565 GCF_016483685.1 Bacillus cereus group sp. N8
TACCAAAAATCTATATCAAACATGTATCCACGTATAACGCATACTAAATACCCCTAATATGATTCTTTTTTTTACTAGGGGGAGATATGATATGATGAATAAAACTATGATATTAGGCCGTTAACCGATAATCATAGTGTATATCGTGTGTAATAAGATGAAAGAGAAGCTTCAGTAACTTATTCACACACGCAATGGACGCAACTTTATGACATTTGTTATAGGGTTGCGTTTTTAATTTATCGTAGTACTCTATAATGTGATTTCGCCCGTAACGCCGTTGTTTAATCATGTTTTGGATAATCAGGAAAAGTAATTTTCGTAAATGTTTATTTCCACGTTTATTAATTTTATCTTTATAAAAAGTTTTACCGGATTGAAAGCGACGTATATCAATACCGGCATATGCATTCAATTGCTTGTTATTCGCAAAACGAGTAATATCTCCTATTTCAGCCATTAAACGTACAGCTGTATTTGGCCCAATTCCAGGAAGGCTCAAAATGATACTATATTCTGCATGTTGTTCGGCAAGATGTACCATCTTGTTAATGCAATGTTCCTTTTGATGAAGAAGTTCTTGATAACGCCTTGCGTATACCTTGAGTTGATCACATAGGACATTATTTTGTGAAACGGCTGGATAGGAATTTTTCGCTATTTCAAGTATTTGAATTGCCTTTTTCTCTGCCACGATAGTTGATATTTTTTTATTGGTATTGGCACGAATACGATTTTTTATGATTGTTTTAGAAAGATCTAAAACACAATCTGGATGGGGAAATAGTTGAACAAAATTTAAAAATAGATCCGATTTACTAGTGAACATTTTTTCTAATTCAGGAAATGTTAATTGAATTACTTTGTGCATACGACTACGAATCATCGATAATTCTCCATCCAGTTCGCTATAAAATCTCGAAAGAGACTTTAACTGATGGAATAAGTAGTCCGTTCCATGAGATACCCTTCGGGTAACTGTAAAATGAGTAATGGCTAGTCGATGTGCATCACTTCGGTCCGTTTTATGAATCCGTAAGGAATCACATTGTAATTTTGCTTCTAAGGGGTTTAATAGACAATATGTATATTGGTTATCTTGCATAAATCGTTCTAGCTGCCTGGAATAAATACCTGTTGCTTCGAACACAATTTCAGGTGATTTGCCAGTTTCATTGGTAAGCTCATGTATCTTTTTTTGTAGCTCTTCAAATTCAGACTTTGAATGTTTGATTTCTTTTTCAAAGATACATTGTTTTTGTGCATTATAAATGACCATATAACTTTTACCCATACTGATATCAAATGCAATTACGTGTCTCATAAGGTTCCTCCTGACGTAAAGTTGAAGTCTTCATCTTACACCTATCGATGCCCATTTCTTATACACGATCTCGAGGACCAACATACTAAAAACTGATTCAAATAAGGTAAGTGAAGAAGGTCAGTTTTTTTTACGGATTCGGAATCCTAAAGCATACACGACCCTTTCTTCACTTCTACTATATAAAAAATAGTAGTGCGAACCAATGCCTTGGCCTGCACTACTAATCTTAGTATGTTTT
>NZ_JAEHBK010000107.1:0-1489 GCF_016483685.1 Bacillus cereus group sp. N8
CCTTTCTATTTCTTTCTGACACTTTCTTTTGTGAATCTAATAAAGTACCATCTAAATCTAAAACGATTGCTTTAATCTCGGATTCTAGTTCCATATGTATGTCCCCTTATTTACAGTATAAACTCCTCCTTTTATGTTCTATATCAAGTTATAAATCCCTGTATATTCCATACATGATCGGTTAACATAACGTCTCATTATAGGGATTCAATGTATTTAGAAGACTATTAAAAGTCCTCCATATTGTTTAACTGGAGGACTTTCGTGTTCACATAATTATAGTTATCAGAAGTTGTTTCTAGATGATCAGTTCTTATATTTTATAATAGTGCCATTTGTATCTTTAAATTCTAAAACAGTCGTAATAAGATCAAAAGACTTTAAATCATCATCTAATTTATTAGGAAGGATCACGTACCATAAACTCCATCCTTTATACTTTGTTTCATTTGGTAAGAATTTATCTAAATATACAATATGTCCTGAGGTAGATTCATATGATACCTTGCTAATAGATGGGTTCTTAAGATAACCAGAAATAACTTTTCCATTTGATATTCCCATAGTAGGTGATATACCAGAATCTTGTACTTCTAACTCACTTACATTTGTTCCTCCTGTTATCCCACTAACAGTCCATTTTCTATTTCTAAATCTGCTATTGAAATGTAATTATCAGGTGTAACAAAAAAGGCTATTTTTCCATCTATTTTTATAATACGTTTTAGAGCATTATATTTATCTAGGTATTATTTGTTGTTTTTAATCCTTGTTTTAATGCTTCTTGTTGTGTGTCGTATACTTTTGAAATGGAGCAGCCACTAATGATAAGAATTAGGGAACCTAATATAAGCTGTTTTCTAAGTTTTTCATACAAAAGTTTTCCCCCTTTTTTATTTTCTATCACTCGATTCATCTTTTTATACATTCCTATCCTGGCATGGGTTTTACGGTTCTCGTTTGTTACTGGATTAACCGAAAAACTGTATAAAATCTTGCATGCTCTTAACTTGTTTTTTCTAAAATGTTGGCGGTATCCCATGCCCATCAACCTAAAATTTTATAGTACCCCCAGAACGAAATTTTGTACTAAATTGTAACAAAATGCTCATTTTTTTGTTTTGAGGTATTTGCATTTCTTAGCTTGATGGTGATGGGGTGGTACCCCTACTAGAAAGATTGTCTCCGCGTGAACGTGAAGAACTTGAAAAATTTAAAAAAGAAGCAAGTATCTCTAAACTAGAGGAAAGTAAAAATAAAGAAAAGAGGTTGCCCAAAAGTAACTATTCAGCGACTTTTGGGACAACCTCTTCTTTTTGTTCTATACTTTCAAGAAAATTTAGAATAAAATAAAAATATAGTCATCTACCTATTATTCACTAATGAAAAGAAAAGGGGTAGCGAAATGCACTTGAAGTATGGGAAGCACATTAATATATTATCTATTGTTCTAACTTTGTTCTCTTTTTTAGCAATTGTAAGTTTCTCT
>NZ_JAEHBK010000108.1:0-1428 GCF_016483685.1 Bacillus cereus group sp. N8
TGATGTGCACCCCAATTGTTAGACACAATTAACAATTGGAGGTGCATTTTTTATGGGAAAGTTTTCTCCTAAAGAAAAGCTACAGATAGTAAAACAATATTTTAATGGAGTAGATGGCGGGAAAAGGATTGCTAAATCTCTAGGGATTCATTCTAGTGTAATTTATCAGTGGGTTAAACAATATGAGGCGTTTGGGGAAAAAGCTTTTGAAAAGCGCTATACAACTTATTCGCTTCAGTACAAACTAGATGTGCTTAATTATATGGATACACAAGGGACATCTATTAGAGAAACAGCGGCAATTTTTAATATTTCCTCCCATGAAGTACTGCGTAGATGGAAAGTAGCTTATGATTCAAATGGTGTGGATGCCCTACGTCCAGGGAGGAAGGGTCGTCCAGCTATGAAAAATAAGAAGGTTAAGGTTCCAGTGCTAATTGAGGGGTCTATAGAGGCACTACAAGCAGAAAATGAACGTTTACGTATGGAAAATGATTATTTAAAAAAGTTAAATGCCTTAGTTCAGAAAAAGAACAAATCACAGATCAAGACAGAGCGGAAGTAATTTATGAATTAAGGCGCGAATACAAAATCATCAATCTTGTGAAAATCGCTGGCATTTCCCGTAGTACGTATTATTACTGGATTAAACAAATGGAGCGTCCAGATAAATATAAGAACATTAAAGAATTAATCAAAGGGATTTTTGAAGAAAATTACGGTAGATACGGTTATCGTCGCATCACATTAGAATTACGTAATCGTGGATATGTATTGAATCATAAAACAGTTCGTCGTTTGATGAATATTATTGGATTAAAATGCATGGTTCGTATAAAAAAGTACCGTTCATATAAAGGGGAAGTAGGAAAATTTGCGAAAAATATTTTGAAGCGTGAATTTAATGCGTCCAAGCCTAATGAAAAGTGGGTAACAGATGTCACTGAATTTCATCTACATGGTAAGAAACTGTATTTATCTCCGGTTTTAGACTTATATAACGGGGAGATTATAGCTTACAATATCGAAAATAGGCCTGTTTATTCACTTGTATCAAAAATGCTTAATAAAGCCTTTACACGCTTAAATGATGGGGAAACTCCTATTCTTCATTCAGATCAAGGATGGCATTATCAGATGAAGAAATATCAACAATCGCTAAAAAAACATAAGGTTATCCAGAGTATGTCCCGTAAGGGAAATTGTTTGGATAATGCAGTCATAGAAAACTTCTTTGGCTTATTAAAGTCTGAATTACTCTACCTTAAAGAATTTGAAAGTATGGAACAATTTGAGATAGAATTATATTCATTATTACAATCACAAAAGAATTAAAGAAAAGTTAAATGGAATGAGTCCAGTGCAATACCGGACTCACATCCCATCGGCCGCTTAAATTCTTTGTCTAACTTTTTGGGTTCAGTTCAA
>NZ_JAEHBK010000109.1:0-1407 GCF_016483685.1 Bacillus cereus group sp. N8
GAGAATAGTAACGTGCTTTCACCTTCAAGAATAGTCTAAATCCTTAAGTTGATGGATGTGGGGTAGCACCACATCGCTATCAATCTAACAAAACAAAGTACCCCCCTAAAATGAAAAAACACGCTAATTTTTTGTAGAATCATAGGAATGGATTGTGTTTTTCGTAGTTCTTTCAGATTCATATCAAATACACAAATGAATGTAAAGACTGTTTTTTTCTTCTTGTTAGGAATATAATCAAGGGAATTTATGGGAAAGGAATGTTATCACGTATGAATAAACAAAAAGAATACTGGAATGGAGTAGCAAATGAAAAAGAATTCACGACACCTTTTCAACTTGACTTATTCTCAAAGTATGTAAATAAAGATGCAATCTTATTGGACTATGGATGCGGGTATGGAAGAACATTACTTGAACTAAAAGAACAACAATTTACGAATTTATTTGGTGCGGATTTTTCAGAAGAAATGATTAAACGAGCTAAATCAAATGATATGGCTATTGATTTTAATATTATTAAAAGTGGGAAACTTCCTTTCCCAGATAATTTTTTTGATTCCGTTTTATTATTTGCAGTTCTAACCTGTGTATACCAAAATCAAGAACAGGATTCTATTTTAAATGAAATTAAAAGGGTATTAAAACCAGAAGGTATTATTTATATTAATGATTTTTTACTAAATGAGGATGAAAGAAATATAACACGTTATAAACAGTATGTTGATAAGTATTACACATATGGAGTATTTGAATTATCTGATGGAGCTATTTTACGCCATCATAATGAAAAACGTGTAAAGGAATGGACAAATACATTTGAGAAATTAGAGTATGAAAAAGTAGAATACGTAACAATGAATGGTAACCGTTCTAATGGATTAATATATATAGGTAGAGTAAAAAAATAAAATGACTTGTAATATACTAATAGCGAAACAAAATTACACCAAATTCTATTTACATGTAATCTAAAATGTCCAAAAAATAGAAAATACGCTATTCTTTCTGTAGAATCATAGGAAAGGATGGCATTTTTTGTATGTCTATTTCTGTATCTGATGAATTACAATTATTTGCTCAAGAAATTCAAAGCTTCTTATCTCCAAATTTCTTACGAGATCTTGCTAGAGATGTTGGTTTTGTACAATGAACCAGTAAGTACCAAGCAAAAGATTTAGTTACTTTATGTGTTTGGATGAATCAAAATGCCACTAAAACTTCTTTCACACGTATGGAATATAAAGGGGTTTATAACTTGATATAGAATATAAAAGGAGAAATTTATACTATAAATAAGGGGATATACATATGGAATTAGAATCTGAGGTTAAAGCAATCGTTTTAGATTTAGATGGTACTTTATTAGATTCACAAAAGAAAGTGTCAGAAAGAAATAGAAAGGCT
>NZ_JAEHBK010000011.1:0-166660 GCF_016483685.1 Bacillus cereus group sp. N8
GTTTATCTTGTTTGTCCTGTTTATCTTGTTTGTCCTGTTTATCTTGTTTGCCTGGTTTACCTGGTTTACCTGGTTTATCTTGTTTGTCTGGTTTACCTTGTTTGTCCTGCTTGTCTTGTTTGTCCTGTTTGTCTTGTTTGTCCTGCTTGTCTTGTTTATCTTGCTTGTCTTGTTTGTCTTGCTTGTCTTGTTTGTCTTGCTTGTCTTGTTTGTCTTGTTTGTCTTGCTTGTCTTGTTTGTCCTGCTTGTCTTGTTTATCTTGCTTGTCTTGTTTGTCCTGCTTGTCTTGTTTATCTTGCTTGTCTTGTTTATCTTGCTTGTCTTGTTTATCTTGCTTGTCTTGTTTATCTTGCTTGTCTTGTTTGTCTTGTTTATCTTGCTTGTCTTGTTTGTCCTGTTTGTCTTGGTTGTCGTGCGTATCTTCAGTGTCCTGTTTGTCTAGTTTATACGTGTCTGAATTTAATTCAGAACCCTCTTCTTTTTTATACCATTTATTTTGAAACTGTATTCTATAAATCTTCATTCTATTCTTTTTTCTATGCTTTGGCATTGGAATCCCCTTTCAAAATACTTTATTTTATTCTATTTTATGTAATTCAATAGAGTTTGACTGGACAATAGCTAGACGAGTGTCTTGAATAGGTATTTGTTTTTGATTTAATTCGAAATATTATATTTTTCGCTATTATATTTTCACGTTTTAAAAAAATTTAGTGTTTTTTTGTTTTAAACCCAACTAGACAACTAAACACTAATCTATTTTCATACAGTTATGTGTTAAAAGCGTGTTGTTTTATAACACACTGTGTGTTTTTCGGGTGACACACTAATTGAAAGCGGTAACACACAAATAAATTGCTCGAAAAAACGCTGATTTTAGGCGTTTTAAAAAGTTGGCACGGTAATTGCATTAATAAAAGCGTAAAGAAAAATAAAAAAAATAAATTTTTTATACCACACAAGGGGGATTTATAAATGAATATCTTATTATGTTGTTCAGCAGGGATGTCTACAAGTTTACTAGTTACAAAAATGGAAGCGGCCGCAAAAGCTCGCGGTCTAGAAGGAAAGATTTGGGCTGTATCTGGGGATGCAGTAAAAACAAATATCGATCAAGCAGATGTTTTATTACTAGGACCACAAGTTCGTTACATGCTTTCTTCAATGAAAGCGCTTGCTGATGAGAGAAACGTTGGAATCGACGTTATCAATCCAATGCACTACGGCATGATGAATGGAGAAGCAGTTTTAGATCACGCATTAAAACTTAAAAAATAATTAGGGGGGAAGCGAAATGCAAAAGTTTATTGCATTTATGGAGAAGTATATTGTTCCTGTCGCTGGTAAAATTGGATCGCAACGTCACTTAGCTGCGATCCGTGATGGATTTATTGCAGTTATGCCACTTATTTTAGTTGGTGCACTGGCATCACTAATTAATGGTTTTCCATCTGAGGCTTTCCAAGATTTCATGAAAGGTTTGTTTGGTGAAACGTGGAAACAAGTTGGCGGTGGAATGTGGACTGGTTCTTTCGCGATTCTAGCACTAATCATAGCATTTACAACAAGTTATAACTTAGCAAAATCTTACGGCGTTGATGGTTTGTCAGCAGGTATTATTTCATTTGGTGCGTTAATTATTCTTACGCCAACAACACCGAAAGAAGGCGGATTGGATTTAGCTTGGACAGGTGCACAAGGGTTATTCGTAGCAATTATTGTGGCACTCCTTGTTACTGAAGTATTCCGTTTCTTTGTACAAAGAGAAATTACATTTAAAATGCCTGATGGAGTACCACCGGCAGTTTTAAGATCTTTCGCAGCTTTAGTTCCTGCATTTGTTATCTTAACAGCAGTTGCAGGTATTCAATTAGCAGTGAAATTAGCTGGTACAAGTGTTCATGAATTTATCTTTAATACGATTCAATCACCACTGCAAAGTTTAGCAGGGACATTACCAAGTGCAATTGTCATTGTATTCCTTGTTCATCTTCTTTGGTTCTTCGGTTTACATGGTCCAAATATCGTTGGTGGTATTATTGAGCCATTATACTTACCGGCACTAGAGAAAAATATTAATTTATTCAAAGGTGGCACATCTGCATTTGATGTTCCAAACATTGTTACAAAACCATTCTTTGATACTTTCGTATATCTTGGTGGTTCTGGTGCAACATTAGCTTTCTTAGTAGTGGTATTACTTGTAGCAAAAAGTGCACAATTGCGCGGTGTATCTCGCTTATCAATTGGACCAGGTGCATTCAATATTAACGAACCAGTAATATTTGGTACACCAATTATTTTAAATCCAATTTTATTCTTACCGTTTATCATAACACCAATTGTATTAGTAATTACTTCTTATACAGCTATATCTATTGGATGGGTACCAAAAACAGTTGTGATGATTCCATGGGCAACACCACCAATTATTAGTGGTTATCTTGTAACAGGTGGACATATTTCTGGTGCGATTCTACAGTTATTCAACTTTATAATTGCAATGGTAATCTATTATCCATTCGTTGTGTTATGTGACCGTTCAGTTGTTCGTACTGAAAAAGCAGCAGCGCAAGGAAATAACAACTCTGTACCTATGTAACATAGAGATTGTTCTCACAGACAGTATTGTCTGTGAGAACAATTACCTTTATATCATGTTCAGAAAGATGAGACCCATCTACAAGAACACCAAACTATCATTAATAAAATAATAATTTAATAGACATGTTCAAACTGAAGGGGTATTTAAATCAGTTGAACCATAATAGAGAGGGCGGTAATTATGATGACTACAGCAGAACAAATTCCATTCCAATTGATTTTAAATAGTGGTAATGCACGAAGCTTTGCAATGGAGGCACTTCAATTTGCCAAACAGGGGAAAATGGCAGAAGCAGACGAAGCGATGGCAAAGGCGAAAGAAGCGATTAATGAAGCGCATCATTTCCAAACAGAGCTCATACAATCAGAAGCAAGAGGAGAAAAAACAGAGATTAGTGTTCTTTTAATTCATGCACAAGATCATTTAATGAATGCGATTACAGTAAAAGAATTAGCAGCAGAATTTATTGACCTTTATAAAAAGCTAGAAGCGAAAGGGGAATAAAGCATGACTGGAATTAAAATTGCTACAATCGGCGGTGGATCTAGTTATACACCAGAGTTAATTGAAGGATTTATTAAACGTTATGATGAGCTTCCTGTTCGTGAAATTTGGTTAGTAGATATTGAGGCAGGAAAAGAAAAGTTAGAAATCGTTGGTAACTTAGCGAAACGTATGGTGAAAAAATCAGGTTTACCAATTAATATTCATTTAACACTTGATCGTCGTGAGGCATTAAAGGGTGCTGACTTCGTAACAACACAGCTTCGCGTTGGTTTATTAGAGGCACGTGCAAAAGATGAAGCGATCCCGTTAAAATATGATGTAATCGGTCAGGAAACGAATGGTCCTGGTGGTTTATTTAAAGCGCTGAGAACAATTCCTGTTATTTTAGATATTTGTAAGGACATGGAGGAACTTTGTCCAAACGCATGGCTTATTAACTTCGCAAATCCGGCTGGTATGGTAACAGAAGCTGTCCTTCGTTATACAAACATTCAAAGAGTAGTTGGTCTGTGTAACGTTCCAATCGGAATTCGTATGGGTCTTGCGAGATTACTCGAAGTAGATGCAAGCCGGGTACATGTAGATTTCGCAGGTTTAAATCATATGGTATACGGATTAGATGTATACTTAGATGGAGTAAGTGTAATGGATCGTGTGTTAGAGCTTGTAACAGATCCAGAAAAGCAAATCACAATGGAAAATATCGCTGCGCTTAACTGGGAGCCAGACTTTATTCGCGGCCTGCGTGCAATTCCATGTCCATACCATCGTTACTACTATAAAACACGTGAAATGTTAGAAGAAGAGAAAGAAGCTTCAATTGAAAAAGGTACACGTGCAGAAGTAGTAAAACAATTAGAGGATGATTTATTCGAGTTATATAAAGACCCGAATTTAGATATTAAGCCACCACAATTAGAAAAACGTGGCGGAGCTTATTATAGTGACGCAGCATGTAGCTTAATTACGTCTATTTATAATAATAAAGGTGATATCCAGCCTGTTAATACACGAAACAACGGAACAATTGCAAGCTTACCACATGATTCTGCTGTTGAAGTGAACTGCATTATTACGAAAGAAGGTCCAAAACCAATTGCAGTTGGAGATCTTCCAGTACCAGTTCGCGGTTTAGTACAGCAAATTAAATCATTTGAGCGCACAACAATTGAAGCTGCTGTTACAGGAGATTATCATGAGGCGCTGCTTGCTATGACAATTAATCCACTTGTACCATCAGATAAAGTTGCAAAACAAATTTTAGATGAAATGTTGGAAGCACATAAAGAGCATCTTCCACAATTCTTTAAAAAGATAGAGAAATAAAAAGCGGCGCTATTTAGCCCGCTTTTTTTAATTCTAGTAGGGGGTATTACGATGATTAAGCTAATTGTAAATGCAGATGATTTTGGTCTTACAGAAGGTACAAATTACGGAATTATTGATGGACATAAAAATGGGCTTGTAAATTCAACGACGATGATGATGAATATGCCAGGGACAGAACATGCAGTACGCTTAGCGAAAGAGTATAAAACGTTAGGGGTAGGAGTACATCTCGTATTAACGGCAGGGAAACCGCTTCTTGGAGACGTACCATCACTTGTAAGTAACGATGGATCGTTTCATAAACAAAGCGTCGTATGGGAAGGGAAGGTAAGTCCAGAAGAAGTTGAGAGAGAATGGACTGCTCAAATTGAGAAATTCTTATCTTACGGATTAACACCAACTCATTTAGATAGCCATCATCACGTACACGGATTGCCAATCTTGCACGATGTTCTTGAGAGATTAGCGGCTAAATATAATGTTCCAATTCGTCGTTGTGAGGAAGATCGAGCAGTACGCCCATTTTCTGACGTGTTTTACAGTGACTTTTACGCGGATGGTGTGAAGGAAGATTACTTCGTGAAGTTAAAAGAAAGAGTACAAGGTGAGCAAACGGTAGAAATTATGGTGCATCCAGCTTATATTGATCCAGAGCTTGTGAAGCGTTCTTCTTACGTAATGGATCGCGTGAAAGAGTTGCGTATTTTAACAGAGAGCGAGTTACCTAAAGGAATAGAGCTTGTGAAGTTTTAATAGAAAAACGACGGCTACATAATGCCGTCGTTTTTTCTATTTATCCCGCTATTTGCTGGACAGCCCGATTGGTGAGGGCTGATTAAAGTTTCACTTTATAAAATGGATAGAACATATCCGCCAAAGGCTCCAAGTATAACGATAACCCAAGGCGGTGTTTTCCAAAAAGCGAGTAAGCAAAATAGAAGAGAAGCAAAAATGAAATCTACAGAATTCATAATTGTACTCGTCCAAATTGGATCATAAAAAGCTGCTAGTAAAATACCGACAACGGCTGCATTCACTCCAAGTAGTGCGCCTTGTATGTAGGATACTCTCCTTACACTGTCCCAAAATGGTAAGACGCCAATAACGAGCAGGAAGGCAGGAAGAAAGATCGCGATTGTGGCAACAACTGCTCCGGCGGTTCCATTTAGCGCTGCTCCTATATAAGAGGCAAATGTAAAGAGTGGTCCTGGTACTGCTTGTGTTAATCCGTATCCAGCCAGAAATTGTTCTTTTGTCATCATCCCGTTTTGGACAAACTCACTTTCAAGAAGAGGAAGTACGACGTGTCCTCCGCCAAATACAAGTGCACCAGAGTGATAGAAGCTGTCAAATAAAGATATAAAATAAGAGTACGTTCGTAACATTGGTAGCAGTATTAATAGTCCGAAGAATAAGATGAGACAAGAAATTGCTACCATTTTTGAAATAGGGACGTTTATTTTGTGAGCTTGGTTAACTGGTTGGCCGCGATATAAAAACCAACCAATAAAGCCAGATACTATAATGAGAATGACTTGTGTCCAACTACTTGGCCATAGTAAGGCGATTGCAGCAGTTACAATAGCAATCGTCGCACGATTTCGGTCTGGCGTTAATTTTTGCGCCATTCCCCATATTGCATGAGCGACAATAGCGACTGCTACAAGTTTTAGTCCATGAATCCAGCCAGCACTTCCAAGATCGAACTGATTAAGGAATGAGGCGAAGAAAACTAAAACAAGCACAGACGGTAAAGTGAATCCAATCCATGAAATAATAGCTCCTAATAATCCCCCGCGTAATAATCCAATCCCCATACCGACTTGACTGCTGGCTGGTCCAGGAAGGAATTGACATAGTGCTACTAAGTCTCCGTAACTTCGTTCATCCATCCATTTTCTCTTTTGCACGTATTCATGATGGAAATACCCAAGATGAGCGACAGGGCCTCCAAACGAAGTGAGTCCTAATTTAAATGAGACGAGAAAAATCTCCATTAATAATCGAAAAGAGTAGTTGTTATTTTTCAAAATGACCTCCAAGAATGTTTTTCTAAGTGCATTATACAAGAGGCAATAAAGTGAATGAAATGATTTCTATGTAAAGATTTTGTGAATCTTTTAGTTGTAATTAAAAATTGAAAAAGTCATAAATGATTATGTCTAAACCATAAAGTAGTAGAAGTAGTGCTGGGAAATTTATATGAGGAGAATGCCAGTATGACAACACATTTCTTTGCTAGGTTAACAGGGAAGAGGGAAATCCCTCCTGTAAATACAGAAGCTTATGGTGTAACAGAGTTTATTTTTAGTGAGGATTTAAAGAAGTTGCAATATCGAGTCATATTGAAAAATGTTGAAAAAGTTACATCATGTCAAATTCATTTAGGGAAAGCAGATCAAATTGGTCCAGTTGTTTTAAGTTTGTTTGGTCCGCTAAAGCAAGGTATTAGTGTAAATGAAGGAGTCGTTACTGGTGTAGCTAATGTGGAGGATTTTGAAGGGCCCTTACAGGGGAGAGCTTTTGACAGCTTACTTCAAGAAATTATTCAGGCGAATGTATATGTAAATGTTTATACGAAGTCCAATAAGAAGGGAGAAATAAGGGGGAGAATCAGGAAAGTAAAGAAGTAGAAAAAAGGCTGTCCCAAAAAATTGGAACAGCCTTTTTTAATTATACTGGTTGCCGTTTTTATGAAGTATTGTCGGTAAGTCGATATATTTAAAATATCGCCTAGATCAATTTTCTACAGGTTGATTTTTGATGAAGAAGTCCATTACATAAAATACTTCGTCATCTGGTATTTGTATTTCAAATGTATTTTCAATAGGTTGCAATGCTTTTTTTACTTTCATATACATCCAGTACTCATCTTGTCTTCGTTTCTCTTTATCAGGATGAGGGAGGAGACTTTCCCCTTTTTGAAGACGGTCAACCATGCAGCTCATATGCAAAATCACACCCATTAAACTGTCAGGAGTTAGCTGTAAAGAAATTAATTCTTGAATTGTATTTAATGCATAACGAATTGTTTTAATGAGTAATGCGCCATCGTTACGCTGCATTTGTTGTTCAAGAATATCAGCCATTTTCGCATATGTTTCTTCATACGTAATTAATTCTTGAATTGGCTGAATCGCTGTGTAGTTCACAATGTCTTGGAAGTGGTATGTTAAGCATGGTACTTGCACATCGAAATTCGTGACGATACAAATGATATTACGCTCTTTTTTTATGTTCTCGATCATTTTTGTTAAATCTTTTTCGTGAACGATGCTAATCGGAATAATTTCAATTAAGTCTTTATCAAAGCGTAAATAGTTCTCTAACATTTTTTGAATTGCTAAAGCACTTCCTTCACCAGTTAAACAAGCTGTTAAAATAACAGATTTCATTGGTGACAGCGGCTTTTTCTTTTCCTCTTGTACATTTAAATAGAACGGTGTTAAGTTCTTCACTGTTTCATATAGTGCATCTAATGAGTAGCCAAGCTGAGCTTTTCGAGCTGCTTCTAGTGCATGCGGTGTGCTCGTCATGGAAAGAACACGTACAGGAATTTTGAACTCAGTTTCTAATATATCACCAATATAAGCGAGAGATCCCATATCAACAAGTAAGAGAAGCCCGTTTACATTTTGAAGTGTTTTCATATATACCTTAACACGCTCTAAGAAATCTTTCGGTGATTCATGCAAGGGCATATCAATACCAGTTACTTCATCAATACCGAGAAGTTCGTTTGCGACGTTTGCCATTTCTGTTGCGATGGCATTACCATGCGCTAATATTAATACTTTTACTTCTGTTTGTGAGGCAGGAATTGGGTCAACAACGAAGAACATTGTTAAGAAGCCTGCTTCATCAATAGGCATTGTTATTTGTAATTCTTCTTCTAACAGTTGAATACATTGCATCGCTACGGAAAAAGCTTCTTTATATTTCGTACGAATTTGATTTAATTGTGGGTGGTGAATTTGTTTCCCGCCCTGTAATCGTTGTAGAGTTGTCTGTACATGTAAACTTAAAGCAAGAAACACTTTTTCATCAAAAGTCTTAGATAAATGTTTTTCAGCTAGTTCTGCAATTTTTTCACATACGGAAACGATATTACGATCCACAATTTTAAAAACATTTTCATGACCTGTTTTTTTAGACATTTGGTTAAAATATTGAACGAAAAAGCTTTGGATATCATTTTCTATTAGTAATTCTAATTCGTCCTCTTCAATGCCGCGTGCTTGAAGTTCTTCATATTTATAATCAATATAATCGTAAATAGAAGAACGTTTTTCATCTTCTGTTTTATGCTTGCTCCAGCCTTCATCACCTGTAAATACAAATGTTTCATTTGGTATTTGGTATAGGTGACGGCTCTTTCTTTCGATAAACAGTCCTTCTTTCATATACCAAGGTAAATCTGTACTTGAAACACCGACAGAATCACGTTTTTTTGTTACGAAATCAGAATAAGCTTTCGCACAGGCAATTTGTACATCCGTTTTCAATTGGCCGATGTTATTTGGACAATTGTAAAAGACGAAAGCCCGCATTGCATTTGGACTAACATGAATCTCTTTCCTTAGACGAATTGCTTCATTTGTGAAGAATAGTTGCAATAAAGCAAAGCGTTCTTTATGCGTTCGCTCACGAAGTGGTGGAAGCGTAACGGTCATTGGAATACGTCTTGTAAATGTTTTTAATAAAAATGAGTTTGGTTCTTCTGTTGTTGCAGTAATAATTAATACTTGTGCCTTACGTTCATTTTCTGTTTCTCCAAGGCGGCGATATACTCCGCGATCAATAAATGTGAAGAGCATTTCTTGTCCTTCTGGAGGGAGACGATGTACTTCATCTAAGAAAAGGATTCCTTCATGGGCTTTTTCAATTAAACCTTTTTGATCACTGGCACCTGTGTAAGCTCCTTTTTTTATCCCAAATAACTGTCCAAGTAGTAGTTGTGGATTGTTTGCATAATCAGCACAGTTAAAGACGATAAAAGGCGCATCTTTTGGAAGTTGTTCCACTTCAATTGCATACTCGTGCATTAAAGAAGCGAACATCGATTTTCCGACCCCTGTTTCTCCAAGTAGTAAAGTATGCATACCGTTTGGAGGGTAGAGAATAGAAGCTTTTGCTTTTTCAATTGCAATTTTTAGGCTTGTATTTTCAATTGCAAATGTATCTAATGAAGTACCCTTTGTTGAATGCGTTTCCAATGAAGTATTCGTTTCTATATAAAAACGGACAGGACGTGTACTCGTTTTTAATAAACGATCATCTTTCACGAGCTTGTTTAAGTCGCTACTAACATTTGCACGGTCTAACTGTAGAAGTGTAGCGAGTTCTGATGCTGTTACACCTTCTGTATAATTCCCTTTTTGTATTGCGTTAAAAATGAGATCTATTCGTTTCATTTCTATTCACCTCGAAACTTCATCACTATTTAAAATTTTACACAAAAATGGGAAGTGTGGGAAGAGGAAAATAAAACAGCTTTAGTATATAAGCACTAAAGCTGTTACAATCTTGTGTCTTTCCAAAAATTCACTTCGAGATGGGAAGATGGATTGTAGGGAAGTAGTTTATATCCTTGTGATTGCAAATAATCAATTACTTTTGGAAGTATTTGCACTGTGACACTAGAATCATGCATTAAAATAACCTCTATTTGTTCATCGCTTTGATTTTGCACTCTTTCTAGTATTGCGGAAGGATTATCATAGCTTTTCCAGTCATATGTATCAATTGTCCAATCCCACATTTTATACTGGGAAGATACGAGTGCGTCGCGGTAATTCTTTTTTAAGTAAGGCATGCTACCGTATGGGACACGAACGAGATGTGTATTTAGATGTGTAATTTGCCGGACAATATTTTGGGTTTGCTCCATTTCTTCAATTAAAATTGATGGATCGCCAGTATAAAGACGTTTTACATCATGTGACATACTATGGAGACCAATATAATGTCCATCTTTAATCAATCGCTCCATCGTTTTTTTATAATGTGGCACTTTTCCGCCAATAACGAAGAAAGTTGCTTTTCCGTTCTTCTCTTTTAAAATATTTAAAATTTGTGGTGTGTATTTATTCGGTCCGTCATCAAATGTTAAGTACGCAATTTTTTTTGTAGGAGAGGTAGTTTGAGTGCTTTGTGGATCTTCTGCTTGAATGTCTGTAGTTGCTTCTGTATTAGATGATGCGTACATAGTAATAGTTAAAAATAAAATTATACATTGAAGTAATCGCTTGATCATAACATTCACCCTCAGTTTGACAATCAAGATGTAAAAATGAAAATTTGATACTTTTTTCGTTATACGTATATCTTTCTCCAATAGAGGCACTCTCAAACAATCTATATTTTGGAAATGGGGAATAAGGATTAAAAAATAAAAATAGCATCCTCTTATGAAAAAGAGGATGCTATTTGAATATTTCATAAAAGTAAAGGCTATACTACAATTAGTCTTCGCGTTTTTTCACTTTTTTATAGAAGGAAATAATTGGTTTGTAACGTTCGTGTACAAGACCGATTACTTCAGCAATAATTTCTGTAAAGAAGATTAAAACGAAAAGAAGAATAATGGATAACCATAGTGTCGCACTACTGAAAATGATTGCATTTACGCTAAAGAAAATACCAAGTGCGTAAATAATTAGTACCGTTTTACGATGAGAGAATCCCATTGCAAGCAAACGGTGATGTAAATGCGACTTATCTGGTGCTGAAATAGGCTTTTTATTTACGATACGGCGGATAATTGCAAACGTCGTATCAAATATAGGTACACCTAAAATAATAATTGGAACGATAAAGCTGAATAACGTTACGCTTTTGTATAATCCAAGTAACGATATAACAGAAATACAGTATCCTAAAAATAGTGCTCCTGTATCTCCCATGAAGATTTTTGCAGGATGGAAGTTGTAGAATAAAAATCCAATTGTACTTGCTAATGTGATTAGTGCTAGAGGTAATATAATAGCTGCTCCAGTACCCCATGGGCTAGTGAAGGCCATATATGCTAGCGTTGCAAGTACGATAGATGAAATCCCTGCGGATAATCCATCTAATCCATCAATTAAGTTGATGGCATTTGTAATACCGACAATCCAAAATACTGTAATTGGATAAGCAAGCCATCCGAGTTCAGTATCTCCAAGAATTGGAATATATAATACTTGCACTAATAATCCACTTTTTACAATCATGATGGCAACTAATAGTTGTCCACCGAATTTTACCTTCGCAGATAGTTCGTACATATCATCTAAAATCCCGATGATAACAATAATGATAGCACCTAAAGTTATCGATAGCATTCTTTGTTCGTACAATCCACCGACAACAAATCCTACAGCTACACCGATGAAAATTGCTAACCCGCCAAGACGAGGCATAATTTTTTGGTGTACTTTACGTGCGTTTGGTTTATCTGTTGCTCCTATTTTGAAAGCTAATTTAATAACTAAAGGAGTAACGACGAGTACAGTGATGAAAGATGCCAAAATGGCATAAATCACTTGTGAGTCCATTAATACCCCACCTTTTATAGTTTAACGTAATTTTTCTAATTGTATTTATCTGAAAATTATGATGTTTATTTACAGGCTCATAACATATGGTATCACAAAAAGATTAGAATTCAATCTTTTTTTCTTTTAGCTGTAAATGGAAGTGCATAGAATATATGACAATTGTAAATAGAATGTTGGATCGTCTGAGAAGGTTGTTCATATTGCGACTTGAAATATGACAGTGTATTTGCCTCTTCTATAACAAGTATTTTATTATAAGTGTTGCACGTAAAAATGAGTAAGTTCCGTGTTAAAATGTGGGAATTTACATTTTATATATATTGCATCATTTAACTTTACAAAATCTTAAAAATGAATAAAAAGACAATTCATATAACAAATAAGAAAAAAGTTTTCTTATTTTTAATGCGAGAGGGAGAAGCACAGGGGGTATTCTATGTATTCGTATATTTTCTTATGTATATTCCTGTGCGAAATGAAAATGAAAATTACGATAATAGGTACCGGATATGTTGGATTGATTACTGGAGTAGGATTGGCGAAATTGGGGCATTCAGTCACATGTTTTGATATAAATAGTGAAAAAATTGAACGGATCAAACAAGGCGAGTTACCTATTTATGAATGTGGATTAAATGAATTAATAAATGAAGAGTATGAGAACGGTCATTTAACTTTTACAGCAAGCAGACTAACGGCATTTAATGATGTAGAGTTTATATTTATTGCAGTTGGAACACCATCTTTATTAGATGGAACAGCAGATTTAACGTATATTCGTAGTGCTTGTGATGATATTGGAACATATGTGAATAACGATATTATTGTTGTTACGAAAAGTACGGTTCCAGTAGGTACAAATGATGCGATGAGGGAATGGATTGAGGAGAAACTACAAGGTAGACACGAATTACATATCGTATCGAATCCAGAATTTTTCAGGGAAGGTTCTGGTATTTATGATTTGTTTCATGGTGATCGCATTGTAATTGGAGCATGTAGTGAGGAAGCAGCAAGGAAAGTAGAGAATTTGTACAGCAAATTAAGCTTACAAACGTATATTACGGATATTCGAAGTGCTGAGATGATTAAATATGCATCTAATGCTTTTTTGGCTACGAAGATTAGTTTTATTAATGAGATTTCCAATATATGTGAGCAGGTGGGTGCAGATATATTAGATGTATCTACAGGGATGGGGATGGATAAGAGAATTGGTGCATCTTTTTTAAATGCAGGCATCGGATATGGAGGGTCTTGTTTTCCGAAAGATACGAAAGCACTTGTGCAAATTGCAGGGAATGTTTCTCATGATTTTCGCTTGTTGAAAGCAGTCATTGAAGTGAATAATAAACAACAGTTGTTGTTAATAGAAAAAGCGAAGAAAATGATAAATATGAAGAAGAAGCGGATTGCGGTTCTTGGTGCAGCATTCAAACCGAATACTGACGATATTAGAGAAGCACCCTCTCTTATTATAATACAAGAATTAATTAATATAGGTGCAGATGTGGTTGTATATGACCCGCAGGCTATTCAAAATGTAAAAGGTATATTTGGAAATGCTATACGATACGCTGAGTGTATAGACGAATCGATTAGAGCGGCAAATGCAGTTTTTATCGTAACAGAATGGGAATCAATTCGAAATTATCCGCTAGAGAAGTATGTACAGCTTATGAGGGAACCTATTCTATTTGATGGGAGAAATTGTTATACTAATGAGGATGCCGAGAAGCAGGGGTTAGATTATTACTCAGTTGGGCGAAAAGGCGTCTGTCATAGTAATGTTTCTCAGGTACGTTAAAAAGTGTATTTTCACATGCATATTTTTATATGCGATAATAGAAGTTGTAACTAGTGAAAGAAAAGAGGTAATGAAATGACTGAACGTTTAAAAGTAATGACAATTTTCGGGACACGACCAGAAGCAATTAAAATGGCACCTCTTGTATTAGAATTGCAAAAGCACCCAGAAAAAATTGAATCGATTGTGACTGTAACAGCACAACACCGTCAAATGTTAGATCAAGTATTAAATATTTTTGGAATTACGCCAGATTTCGATTTGAATATCATGAAAGATCGTCAAACGTTAATTGATATTACAACACGTGGTTTAGAAGGTTTAGATAAAGTAATGAAAGAAGCGAAGCCTGATATCGTACTTGTGCATGGTGATACAACGACGACATTTATTGCAAGCTTAGCTGCTTTCTATAATCAAATTCCAGTAGGACATGTTGAAGCAGGACTTCGTACATGGGATAAGTATTCTCCATATCCAGAAGAGATGAATCGCCAACTAACAGGTGTAATGGCGGATCTTCATTTCTCACCTACAACAAAATCAGCAACGAACTTACAAAAAGAAAATAAAGATGAGTCACGCATTTTCGTAACAGGAAATACAGCGATCGATGCACTGAAGACGACTGTAAAAGAAACTTATAGCCATCCGGTATTAGAAAAACTTGGAAATGATCGTCTTGTACTTATGACAGCACATCGTCGTGAAAACTTAGGGGAACCAATGCGCAATATGTTCCGTGCAATTAAGCGTCTTGTTGATAAACACGAAGATGTACAAGTTGTATACCCTGTTCATATGAATCCTGTTGTTCGTGAAATAGCGAATGATATTTTAGGCGAGCATAGCCGCATTCATTTAATTGAGCCGCTAGATGTAATCGATTTTCATAACGTTGCAGCTCGTTCATACTTAATGTTAACTGATTCTGGTGGTGTACAAGAAGAAGCACCGTCACTAGGTGTGCCAGTTCTTGTCCTTCGTGACACGACGGAACGCCCAGAAGGTATCGAAGCAGGTACGCTGAAATTAGCAGGAACAGATGAAGAAACAATCTTTGGTCTTGCTGATGAGTTGTTATCAGATAAAGAAGCTCATGATAAGATGACGAAAGCATCTAATCCTTACGGCGACGGTCGTGCATCAGAGCGTATTGTAGAAGCGATTTTACAACACTTCAACAAATAAAGTGAAACTTTACTAAATGGAAGGTTGCATCCTTCATTTAGTATTAGCCCACAACAATCGCGGGAAATAAAAAGAGCCAAATCGTATACGATTTGGCTTTTTTTATTCATGATTCCTCATAATCCACTCTGCATGAGCATTTGTAGAAGGAGGAGGTGGTGGTGTTTTGTTCTCACTCGGTTCCTTCTTTTGTTTTGCGATGGAGTTAGAATCAGAATTTGTACTCTCATTTTTTGTAGTTTCTGTTGGGGCTTGTTCTTTTTCCCCTATTTCTTTTAATATCTCGTTACGAGTTGTCTCTACACTGATTGGGTCTGGAAGGAAATAATAAATACCACCAATTTTTTTATCTTCTCCTTCAAGCTTTAATGTTTGGATCGTTTGTGGGTCGAATCCAGAGATTTTATTGTAAAGAGCAAGTCCGTCAGAAATAGGAATATCGGTTTTTATATATTTCCCAACTACCGCGGTTAAATCTTTAATTTTAAATACGGTTGAAGCAGAATTTAGCTGTTGGGCAACAGCCGCCAGTACTTGCCTTTGTCTCGCTGCTCGGCCATAGTCACCGTTAGGATCTTGCTTTCGCATGCGGACGTAAGCGAGTGCCTCTTCACCGTTTAAGTCTTGTTTACCTTGTTTAAAGTGAATTAATTTGTAATAATCTATATCGGAGCGCTCCTCGAAATCAAAAGGAACATCAACTGTAATACCTCCAACAGCATCAACGATACCTTTAAAGCCTTGGAAATCAATTTTAATATAATGATCAACAGGGACTTTTAAAAATCCTTCGACGGTGTCAATTGCCATTTTTTCTCCACCATAAGCATGGGCAGCGTTAATTTTGTCTTCTTTATTTTTACCAACAATCTTAACACGAGAATCGCGAGGGATACTCATAAGTGAAACCTTTTTTGAGTTTGGATTAACTGTCGCGAACATAAGTGAATCTGTTCGGCCGTTTTGACCATCTGTTGCGTAATCCTCAATACCCATAATTAGTATTGTGAAAGGTTTTTTTGTGATTTCCACATCTTCTGCTCGTAATTTAGATTTTTCACGGTTAAATCCACTGTACATCCCCATGAGAGAAGTGTAGGAATTTAATACATAAAGTCCTACGCTACCAAATAAAAATGCGAAAATAAGAAAGAAGAAAAGTTTTCTTCTACGTTTCTTTTTTATTCTGCTATTTTGGAGATGATAATAACGTTCTTCCATATATAATCTCCTTAGTTCATTTGTAGGGAATTAATTCACTACATTAATCTTTAGAGGCGATAAGTTAGCTATTCTTAGATAACGTCTTGTTCTAAGTACAACATATCTCCTTCTTTAATTGTACACTTCCCATTTGTTAATTCAATCATCCAATCTATGAAAGGTTGTTTTTTGTCCTCTTCTACATAAGTATCGAATGTGACATTTTCTAGATAGTGTATATCTTTAATGGCATATTCTGAATTACGTAATTCATTTTCTAGCTTGCCAAGCAACGTATAATCAATTTCTGTTTGCATAACGCGCATTAGTTTTCGTTCAACAACGCCGACATGGTTAAGACCTTCACTTGTACATTTTCCATATGCACGAATTAATCCACCAGCACCAAGTTTAATGCCGCCAAAATAGCGTGTAACGACGACGACAGTATCTTTTAGACCTCGTTTTTTTAATACTTCTAACATAGGTACACCAGCTGTGCCGCTCGGTTCACCGTCATCATTCGCTTTTTGAATTTGATCTTGTTCACCGATTAAATATGCAGAACAATTATGTGTTGCATTCCAATTTTGTTTTTTTATTTTTTGTATAAATGCTTGAGCTTCCTCTTCTGTTGTGGCGCGATTCACATAGCAAATGAATCTTGATTTTTGAATGACAATTTCGTGCTCGCCGTAGCCTTTGATTGTTAAATATTGTAATAACAATGGTATACGCCCCTATTCTTCAAAATGACTAGTACTTTACATTTTAAAAGCGGTTGTTTTTATATTCAAACATTTTTTGCAAATATGTTGAAATTTTTGATGAGGATTTGATCTTGTTGTTGTAATTTGTCGAGAGGGTGGTTATAATTTCTAATTGGCATTTTTATGTATGGATGCACCTTTTCTCGTTTTCGTGTAAAATTAGGGAATAAAAATTTTTTATAAGGCAGGTACGAAAATGAAAACAGCTATTGTTACTGATAGTACAGCATATATACCGAAGCATATTCGTGATGAACTCAATATATATATGATTCCATTAAACGTTGTGTTTGGAACGGAATCTTATCAAGAAGAGGCTGAAATTTCAGCAAATGATTTTTATGTAAAAGTACGTGAACAAGAAGAACTTCCGAAAACTTCGCAACCAGCAATTGGAAAGTTTTTAGAGTTATATGAAGAGTTATCTAAAGAATATGATGCAGTTATTAGCATTCACCTTTCCAGTGGAATTAGTGGTACATACCAAACGGCAACGACAGCTGGACAGATGGTAGATGGTATCGATGTATATACGTACGACTCTGAAATTAGTTGTGAAGTACAAGGATTTTACGTGCGTGAAGGTGCGAAATTAGCAGGTGAAGGGAAAGCTCCAGAAGAGGTTATCGCTCGCTTTGATGAAATGAAAAAAACGATGGATGCTTATTTTGTAGTAGATGATTTACATCATTTACAGCGCGGTGGAAGATTAAATAGCGCGCAAGCTTTCATCGGCAGTTTGTTACAAGTAAAACCAGTATTATACTTTAGAGATAAAATAATTATTCCATTCGAAAAAATTCGTACGCGTAAAAAAGCATTAAAACGTATCGTTGAAATCTTTGATGAGCAGGCAAGTAAAGGTGTGCCTATGGAGGCTGTTATTATTCATGCGAATCGTGAAGAGGAAGCTAATGAATGGAAACAAGAATTAGAAGAGATATACCCTCACGTTACAATTCGTACGAGTTATTTCGGAGCTGTAATTGGGACGCATTTAGGTGAAGGTGCGCTTGGTTTAGGCTGGTATACGAAGTGATAAAGATGTAAAAGCTCTCTTACTTGAAGAGGGTTTTTTACGGGTATTTTACGAAGAATTGACAAGTTAATATTTGGAAATGGTAAAATGTACGTAAAATTAAATAATGAGGAAAGTTTTATTACTTACTTTTTACAAGAAACTATTTTATAATGGAAGAGAGGTGAAACATATGGAGCATAATTCTTGTTTATGTCCAAAGTTTGAGTCAGCTTTTACATTGCTTAGTAAGAAATGGACTGGCTTAATTATTAAATCTTTGTTGGAAGAGCCGAAACGTTTTAGAGAAATCGCAGATATTATACCGAATATGAGCGATCGTATGTTGTCAGAACGTTTAAAGGAATTAGAAGGTGAAGGTATTGTAGTTCGTAATGTTTACCCAGAAGTACCAGTTAGAATCGAGTATGGTTTAACTGATAAAGGGAAAGCGTTGGAACGTGTTATGGATGAAGTCCAAAATTGGGCTGAGAAATGGATGAAGTAACGTTTCTATCTCATTCATACTTGGAGTATTTTCAAAACGTAAGGGATTCCCTTACGTTTTTTTCAATTCTATAAAAAATGTCGGAAGTCACCTAAAATTCTACATATATATACAAATTTAGATATATTTTGCTATAGAGATAAATGTAATATTACATTTATTTTACAAAACCGTAACATTAGCAAAAAAACTCCCGAATTATGGTATAAATTTTAATAGGTTATATACGGAAAATGAAAAAAGAAAGCGGTGTAAAAAATAAAATGAAAAAGCTAAAAATGGCATCTTGCGCATTAGTTGCAGGGTTAATGTTTTCAGGGCTAACACCAAATGTATTTGCAGAGGATAAAATTTCTGACGTGAACTCACAAATTAACACACAAAATGACACTTTACATAAACAACAACAAGAACGTGATGAATTACAAAAACAAATGAACGACTTAAACAAAACAATTCAAGGTTTAGATAAGTCTGTTCAAGAGAACGCTGCAAAACTTGATGAAACAACGAAAAAAGTTTCTGATACTGAGCAATTAATTGAAAAGAAAAATAAAGATATTGCAGAATTACAAACAAAGATTGCAAAACGTGAAGAGTTATTAAGAAAACGTTTAGTTGCACTACAAGAACAACCGAACACGAACGTTGTAACAGAAGTTCTTGTAAACTCTAAAAACATTGCAGATTTAGTGGATCGTTTCAATTCTATGTCTAAAATTCTTGAGTCTGACGAAGATATCATGAAAACTCAACAAGAAGATCAAACGAACGTGAAAAAAGATGTTGAGACAGTAAAAGAAAAACAAAAAGAATTAAAAGAAGCACAAGCTCAAATTGAAACTGATAAGAAAGAACTTGACGCTGAAAAAGAGAAAAAAGCAACAGCGGTAAACGATTTAAGCGGTAAAATGGATACAGTTGTAACTACGATGACAAGCACGGAAAGTCAATTGAAAGATCTTGAGAAACAAGCACTGCAATTACAACGTATTGCGGAAGAAGAAGCGCAAGCAAAAGCGGCACAAGAAGCTGCTGCTCAAAAACAAGCAGAACAAGCGGCTAAAGAAGCACAAGCTCAACCAGCTGCAGCCCCAGCACAGCAAGCTGCACCAGCGAATAATGGTGGACAAGCTCAAAAAGAAGAACCTAAAAAAGAAGAGCCTAAAAAAGAAGAGCCTAAAAAAGAGACACCTAAACAAGAAAACAAAAAACTAGAGCCAGCACCAGGTCCAACTCCGGTTCCTGGCGTAATTGGTAAAGCACAACAATACTTAGGTATGCCTTATGTTTGGGCAAGTGCATCTCCATCAAACGGTGGTTTTGACTGTAGTGGATTCATTTCTTACATTTATGGTGTAGGTCGTCAAGATGTTAATGGATATTGGAATTCAGTTTCTAAAGTAAGTAGCCCACAGCCTGGAGATTTAGTGTTCTTCCAAAACACTTATAAAAATGGTCCGTCTCACATCGGTATTTATGTTGGAAATGGACAAATGATTCATGCGAGTGATAAAGGGATTGCGTACGGTGATATTAACAGTTCGTACAACCAAAAACATTTCTTAGGATACGGTAGATTCTAGGATTTATAATTGAATAAAATACGTGTATAAAGTCGATAGCTTACTATTTTATAAGTAGGTTATCGGCTTTTTTGAGTTTTTACGAGATAAAGAGAAGGATTTATAGTAGTGCTGGAGGTGGTTATTGATAATGTTAGCTGGTAGACAGTTATTGTTAAAAGAACTTTCTTCAGATTTGCAGGATAAATTGGATCATTTGAAAAGGAACCGAGAAGTCGTTTGTGTGCAAGGTGTAATTAAGAAATTTTCAAAATATACGTGCCAGCGTTGCGGCAATATAGAGCAACGACTATTTGCATCATTTGTATGTAAACGGTGCAGTAAAGTATGTACGTATTGTCATAAGTGTATAACGATGGGAAGGGTCAGTGAATGTGCTGTACTGGTGCGCGGGGCTGGAAAAACAGAAATGTTGTTTCGTGGAATTGCAGAGGCACTACAAAGGGGAGAGAGAGTTTGCATTGCAACGCCGAGAACGGACGTTGTACTTGAGTTAGCACCAAGATTACAAGAAGTGTTTCCGAATATAAATGTAGCTGCTTTATACGGAGGGAGTTTAGACGGAGAAAAAGATGCGGCGTTAATCGTTGCGACTACACATCAATTGTTACGTTACTATAGAGCGTTCCATGTCATGATTGTAGATGAGATAGATGCTTTTCCATATCATGCGGATAAGATGTTGCATTATGCAGTAAACGAAGCGATGAAAGAGGAGGCAGCACGTATTTATTTAACTGCAACTCCAGATGAAAATTGGAAGCGTAAATTACAGAATGGTAAGCAAAAAGGGGTTATTATTGCAGGACGTTATCATCGTCATCCATTGCCAGTCCCGATATTTCGGTGGTGCGGAAATTGGAAGAAGGGTCTTATGCGTAAAAAAATCCCTCGTGCGTTATTACAATGGTTAAATATGTACTTATCTAAACGATACCCCATTTTTCTATTTGTTCCTCATGTGCGATATGTAGAAGAAATTAGCCACTTATTAAAATCATTAAACAATCAAATTGATGGTGTGTACGCAGAAGATCCGGCGAGAAAAGAGAAGGTAGCAGCTTTCAGGAAGGGAGAAATCCCTTTATTAGTTACAACGACGATTTTGGAACGAGGAGTAACTGTGAAAAATTTACAAGTGGCAATTTTAGGAGCTGAGGAAGAAATATTTTCAGAAAGTGCTCTCGTTCAAATCGCAGGGCGTGCTGGCAGAAGCGCTGATGAACCGGATGGAGATGTCATCTATTTTCATTATGGAAAGACAGAGGCGATGGTGCGCGCGAAAAAACATATTCAAAGTATGAATAAAAATGCTAAAAAACAAGGACTGATAGATTGATGCATTGTCTACTTTGTGATGAATATATTTTGTATGCGATTAGTTGGTACACTTTTTTTGTTAAGCCTCATAAAAAGTATATATGTGATAGATGTGAGCAAAAACTTTCCTATATTATAGGGGATATTTGCAAGGAGTGTGGTCGGCCTTTAGAACTTGTACCAGCGGAATATAAGAACGGTGATATTTGTACGGATTGCATAAGGTGGGCGAACGAGCAGAGGTTTCCGTCTCTCATAAATCGTTCGTTGCATGTGTATGATGAAGGAATGAAAGAAATATTAGCACAGTTTAAATTTCGAGGAGATGCTGAATTAGTACATATTGTTCATCAGCCTATTCGAAGTCTTTTTCAAAAATATTTTGCGAATGTTTCAGCTGTGATTCCGGTCCCTCTTAGTGAAGAGCGAGAATACGAGCGTGGTTTTAATCAAGCTGAGTTATTAGCTTCTTGTTTGCCTGTCAAAATATTTTGTACATCATTAAGAAGAATTGAAACAGAAAAACAAAGTAAGAAGAAGCTTAAAGAAAGGATATCGGGAGTTAATTCTTTTTATTTTCAGGGAGAAGAGATGTTTCATGAGCAACGTGTTTTAATCGTGGATGATGTGTATGCGACAGGAATTACTGTTAGGCAAATTGGAAGCCTTTTGTATGATCGAGGAGCGAGAGAAGTTTCTTGTTTGACGCTTTATAGAGGTTAATATGTGAATGTCGAAAGGAATAATAAAAAGACGACAAATCTTCTTTGACTAAAAGTCTTGTCATTCGTTATAGTCAGAATATGGGGCGAATGCCCTGATTTTAAGAGTGAAGGGAATGGAATGAACATGCAAGGACGAGTAAAATGGTTCAATGCAGAAAAGGGATTTGGGTTTATTGAGCGTGAAGATGGTGACGATGTGTTTGTTCATTTTTCTGCTATTCAACAAGATGGGTATAAGTCGTTAGAAGAAGGTCAACAAGTGGAGTTTGATATTGTTGATGGAGCACGTGGACCACAAGCGGCTAATGTTGTGAAACTGTAAAAATTAAGTTTTGGGAAAAGATAGAGCTGTATTTTTAGCAGCATTATATAGATGGCGAAAGCTCTTGCTCGTAACAAGGGCTTTTTTGTTGTGGGTAAGTTGTCAAAAAGTTGTTTCTTTTCTGTAACCAATTGTCCACAGTTACATTCGTTATTCACGATGTTAATAGGATAAAATAAAGATAGAAACGATGCATCTTTTCATTTCAACAAAAAATGATAAAAAAATCGCAATTCCACTAATTTTTTTAAAAAAATTAGAAGGAGTTTTTAAGCCAATGTCGAAATTATAGTACATAGGCTTGAAAGGAGGAATTCATCTATGAAATTCAACATTCGTGGTGAAAATATTGAAGTAACTCCAGCATTAAAGGAATATGTAGAGAAAAAACTAAGTAAATTAGAGCGTTATTTTGATACATTCCCAGAGATTAAGGTTAATTTAAAAGTGTACTCTGACAAGCAACGTATCGAGGTAACAATTCCATTTACAGATTTATTACTTCGTGCAGAAGAAACTAATAGCGATATGTACGCTGCCATCGATTTAGTAGTTGATAAAATTGAGCGACAAATTCGTAAACATAAAACAAAAGTAAATCGTAAGTTACGTGAGAAAGGTTCTGTGAAAACTAACTTTATCCTTCCGGAAGCAGTAGCTGTTCTGGATGCGGTAGAAGAGGATGAATTAGAACTTGTACGTACAAAACGATTCGATTTAAAACCGATGGACGTTGAAGAAGCGATCTTGCAAATGGATATGCTAGGACATAGTTTCTTCGTCTTCACAAATGCTGATACAAATGAAACTAATGTTGTATATGGCCGTAAAGACGGGAAATATGGTTTAATCGAAACTAAATAATTATTCAAAAGCGTAGCCAAAATGGCTACGCTTTTTTTATATGTTTTTTTGCTTCCTTATCTTGTAATATTGATATGAATTTTAATGGCTAATTCGTAATGAAATTTAGAAGTCATGTTTTGTCACGGTTAATTGTATTACTATTCCAAAAGGATCTCGCACAATGGCATAACCCGGGCTGAAGGAGTTTTTTTCAAAAGGTGTTAAAATATAAACCTCATCATTTTGAATTAGATTGTGATAGAGTGTTTCAATGGTTTGGAAATCTTTAGATTGAATGCATAATGATGAGCTATTACTTAATTGCCAAGGGCGTGTGGAATCCACTGCCTGTTCTGCAATCATAATTTTATTAGTACCAATTTGTAAAACGGAATGGGTAATATAATGTTCTTGGCTTTCTTTATACGTGAAATTCGGATCTATTTCTTTCATTTCTTTATAATTCTTTTTAAATAAAACTTTTGCACCTAAATGCTGTTCGTAAAATGCAATTGCTTTAGCACCTTGCCCATTTAATGATAAAAAAGTGATTACTTCAAAGTTCATTGTATTGCCTCCTTCATAATATGTTTACACTTATTACTATACAAGTATAAGGTGCCACACATTGGCACCTATAGGGAGAGTTTATGAAAAAAGTTGAACGTTTAAATCAGATGCTACGCTTTATTAATCAAAAACAAACATTCACATTGAAAGATTTAATGGATGAATTTCAAATTTCAAAAAGGACAGCTTTACGTGATATTGTATCTTTAGAGGAAATGGGTGTACCTCTTTTTGCAGAGTATGGTCGATATGGAGGATATCGTTTAATAAAATCGATGACATTACCACCGATTTTATTTACAAATCATGAAGTTTTAGCACTTTATTTTGCAATGCAAGCACTAAGTAGTTTTGTAAGTATTCCCTTTCAAATCTCGTTTCGTTCCATCAATAAGAAGTTTTTGGATAGTGTTTCATCAAAACAGCGTGAGCAAATTGAAAACTTGCAAAAAAGAGTTTCCTTTTTTCATTCGGAACAAGCACATGAATGTGGTTATCTAGAAGAGATTTTGTTAGCCGCTGTTCAAAATAGGGCTTTAACTATAAACTATGTAACGCCGAAACAAACGACAATGCGCCGTATTCAGCCGATTTCGATTTATGCAATGAAAGGTTATTGGTATTGTCAGGCTTACGATTTAGATAAATCTGCTTATCGAGTGTTTCGCTGTGATCGTATTAGGTCGTCAGAAATAGTAGATGCTCAGGATAGTCTGGATTTGGAAAATATAAATATACATAACGCACATAGTCTTTGGAAAGCAACTGAACAAGCTATTCAATTTAAATGCTCAATTACTGCGAGGGGGATAGAGATATTTAAGCAACAACAATATCCTTCGATGAAATTACGGGAGGAACATGAAGGGACGTATTTAATAGGAACTTATGAGCCTGCTGAAATTGACTTTATCATCTCGTATCTAGCTAGTTTTGGTAAAACTATAAAAATAATTGAGCCATCTTCTTTAAAAGAGAACTTAAAAGAATACTACTTAGATTTAATACAAAATTTGTAGCGAAGAGAGAATAGTTTGTTGGAACAAATGAAATACAAACTTTTTCTGAATATAGGGCTAGACATTTGGACGATTGTTGTCATAGTTATAAGACAAGTGTTACAATTATCATTAGGTTTATACATTTTAGTTTTTTAATTAGGAGAAAAATTGGCATAACATATATTTGATTTTTATAACGACTGATTGTAAAGAGAGAAAGAAAAAAGCAATCGGAAGTTTTATTTTAATAAAAAGAGGAGCGTATTCCCTATGATCGGTATTTTAAAAAAGGTGTTCGATGTTAACCAACGCCAAATTAAACGTATGCAGAAGACAGTTGAGCAAATTGATGCATTAGAATCATCTATTAAGCCACTAACTGATGAGCAATTAAAAGGAAAGACGCTTGAATTTAAAGAGCGTTTAACAAAAGGTGAGACAGTAGACGATCTACTTCCTGAAGCTTTTGCGGTTGTTCGTGAAGCAGCAACTCGTGTTCTTGGAATGCGTCCATATGGTGTGCAGTTAATGGGTGGTATTGCCTTACATGAAGGGAATATCTCTGAGATGAAAACGGGTGAAGGTAAAACGTTAACGTCTACTTTACCTGTATATTTAAATGCTTTAACAGGAAAAGGTGTTCACGTTGTTACAGTCAATGAATACTTAGCACAACGTGATGCAAGTGAAATGGGACAACTTCATGAGTTCCTTGGCCTAACTGTAGGGATTAACTTAAATAGTATGTCACGTGAAGAGAAGCAAGCTGCTTATGCTGCTGATATTACGTATAGCACAAATAACGAGCTTGGATTCGATTACTTACGTGACAACATGGTGTTATATAGAGAGCAGTGCGTTCAGCGTCCACTTCATTTTGCTATCATCGATGAAGTCGATTCCATTTTAGTCGATGAGGCACGTACGCCACTTATTATTTCTGGACAAGCTCAAAAATCAGCAGAGCTATATATGTTTGCCAATGCATTCGTTCGTACATTAGAAAATGAAAAAGAATATTCATTTGATGTGAAAACGAAAAATGTAATGTTAACAGAAGATGGTATTACGAAAGCTGAGAAAGCTTTCCATATCGATAACTTATTCGATTTAAAACATGTAGCACTTCTTCACCATATTAATCAGGCGCTTCGTGCACACGTTGTTATGCACCTTGATACAGATTATGTTGTACAAGAAGGCGAAATCGTAATTGTAGACCAATTCACTGGTCGTCTTATGAAAGGTCGTCGTTATAGCGAAGGTTTACACCAAGCTATTGAAGCAAAAGAAGGCGTAGAAATTCAAAATGAAAGTATGACACTCGCAACAATTACGTTCCAGAACTATTTCCGTATGTATGAAAAGTTATCTGGTATGACTGGTACAGCGAAAACGGAAGAAGAAGAATTCCGTAGCATTTACAATATGAATGTTATCGTAATTCCAACGAACAAAGATATTATTCGTGATGACCGTGCTGATTTAATCTTCAAATCAATGGAAGGTAAATTCAATGCAGTTGTTGAGGATATTGTAAATCGTCATAAACAAGGGCAACCTATTCTTGTTGGTACAGTTGCAATTGAAACGTCAGAGCTTATTTCAAAAATGTTAACACGTAAAGGTGTACGCCATAACATTTTAAACGCGAAAAACCATGCGCGTGAAGCGGATATCATTGCAGAAGCTGGTATGAAAGGTGCTGTAACGATTGCGACGAATATGGCTGGTCGTGGTACGGATATTAAGCTTGGAGACGATATTAAAAACGTTGGTCTAGCAGTTATCGGTACAGAGCGTCATGAAAGCCGTCGTATTGATAATCAGTTACGTGGTCGTGCTGGTCGTCAAGGGGATCCTGGTGTAACGCAGTTCTACTTGTCTATGGAAGATGAACTAATGCGCCGCTTCGGTTCTGATAATATGAAAGCGATGATGGATCGTCTTGGTATGGATGATTCACAGCCGATCGAAAGTAAAATGGTTTCTCGTGCGGTAGAATCTGCACAAAAACGTGTAGAAGGAAATAACTATGATGCACGTAAGCAGTTACTGCAGTATGATGATGTACTTCGTCAGCAACGTGAAGTTATTTACAAACAGCGTCAAGAAGTAATGGATTCTGAGAACTTACGCAGTATTATTGAAGGTATGATGAAATCTACGGTAGAACGTGCTGTTGCGCTTCATACACAAGAGGAAATTGAAGAAGATTGGAACATTAAAGGTCTTGTTGACTACTTAAATACAAACCTTCTGCAAGAAGGAGATGTAAAAGAAGAAGAATTACGTCGCCTTGCTCCAGAGGAAATGAGCGAGCCAATTATCGCGAAGTTAATAGAGCGTTACAACGACAAAGAAAAGCTTCTGCCAGAAGAGCAAATGCGTGAATTCGAAAAAGTTGTTGTATTCCGTGTTGTAGATACGAAATGGACAGAGCATATTGATGCGATGGATCATCTTCGTGAAGGTATTCATTTACGTGCTTACGGTCAAATTGATCCACTTCGTGAGTATCAAATGGAAGGATTCGCAATGTTCGAGTCAATGATTGCTTCTATCGAAGAGGAAATTTCTCGTTACATTATGAAAGCCGAAATTGAACAAAACTTAGAGCGTCAAGAAGTTGTTCAAGGTGAAGCTGTTCATCCATCTAGCGATGGCGAAGAAGCGAAGAAAAAACCGGTTGTAAAAGGTGACCAAATGGGACGCAATGATTTATGTAAATGCGGTAGTGGCAAGAAATATAAAAACTGTTGTGGCATTGGGCAGTAATAGGAAACTGTAGTTCAGACTGCTTTGCAAACTTTTACATCAAAAATATATAATAAAAAGGATTAAACTCTCTCCGTAATAAGTGGAGAGAGTTTCCCTTGTTTTCGTATGAAAGTAACAGCAATTACATAGAGGTGAAGGAAATGGAATTAGTAGAAATTAGGCAAGAATTAGAAAAAATGGCTAAGAGATTAGCGGCTTTTAGGGGGTCTCTTTGACCTCCCTACTAAGGAAAAACAAATTGCAGAGTTAGAAGAAAAAATGATGGGCGCAGGATTTTGGGATGACCAACAAGGCGCACAAGCTGTAATTAATGAAGCGAATGCGCTGAAAGATATGGTTGGAAGTTTCCGTCAGTTAGATGAGACGTTCGAAAACTTAGAAATGACGCATGAACTGTTAAAAGAAGAGTATGATGAGGATTTACATGAGGAATTAGAGTCAGAAGTGAAAACTTTAATTCAAGATATGAATGAGTATGAGCTTCAGTTACTGCTAAGCGATCCTTATGATAAAAATAACGCTATTTTAGAATTACACCCAGGTGCAGGTGGAACAGAGTCACAAGACTGGGGTTCTATGTTATTACGTATGTATACACGCTGGGCTGAAAAACGTGGATTTAAAGTAGAAACGGTTGACTACTTACCAGGTGATGAAGCTGGTATTAAGAGTGTTACTTTATTAATTAAAGGTCATAACGCTTACGGTTACTTAAAAGCAGAGAAAGGTGTACATCGTCTTGTACGTATTTCACCGTTCGATTCTTCAGGCCGTCGTCATACATCATTCGTATCTTGTGAAGTTGTACCTGAGTTCAATGATGAAGTTGAAATTGAAGTGCGTACAGAAGACTTGAAAATTGATACGTACCGTGCAAGTGGAGCTGGTGGGCAGCACATTAATACGACAGATTCAGCGGTTCGTATTACGCATACACCGACAAATACGGTTGTAACATGTCAGTCAGAGCGCTCTCAAATTAAAAACCGTGAGCATGCGATGAAAATGTTAAAAGCAAAATTATATCAAAAGAAACTAGAAGAACAACAAGCACAATTAGATGAAATCCGCGGGGAACAAAAAGAAATCGGATGGGGTAGCCAAATCCGTTCTTACGTATTCCACCCGTATTCTCTTGTGAAAGACCACCGTACAAATACAGAGGTGGGTAACGTACAAGCAGTTATGGATGGAGAAATTGATCCATTTATTGATGCGTATTTACGTTCTCGTATTTAATAAGAGAAAAAGCCAACAGGATTGTTGGCACATGCTGAGGTAAAAGAGGATATAAAGAGGTTTATCTTATTTATATTGATGAAATAATGAAGAAGAGAAGTTGAAAACGACAACTTCTCTTTTTGATGAGATTATATGTAGAATACAACGCTGCATATTGTTTTGTAAAAAGTAGAGAATAGTAAAACAAAGCGGTAATAGAGTAGGACCTTATATGGAATTTTTTAATTTGCTTTGAAGAAAGAGGTTCTTTATAGAACTTTCTAAGGTGTTCACAGAATTGAAACAATTCGTGAAAGCTTTATTTTATTAGGCTTCTCGATATATTTGTAAAAAATATGAAATACACCTTGGTTTTTCTATATAAAGATAATGCTTATAATGAATATTGAGTGTGTTATGAGGACTATTGCCTAGTTATGAATGAAAAGAATATCAACAATGGGGAGCGATAGAAGTGAAAAAGAAATTGTTGGCTATTGCGTTAGGAACATCAGTCGTTTTTGCTTTAGGAGCATGTGGAAATAAAGAAGAAAGTAAACCGTCGAAACAATCTGCAAGTACAGATAGTGCAGAACAAATTTTCCAAAGAAGTTGTGCTGGTTGTCACGCGAAAGATTTAGCAGGAGCAACTGGACCTGATTTAAGAAAAGTAGGCAGTAAGTATGACGCTGCAGATATCGAAGAAATTATTAAAAAAGGTCGCGGCTCAATGTCACCTGGACTTATTCAAGGTGAGGACGCGAAAAAAGTAGCTGAGTGGTTAGCTGAACATAAATAAGAAACGTAATTAATAAACGAGCTGATTGTATAACTTGACCGAAAAGCGCTTTAGGTTAAGCAATACAATCAGCTCGTTTACCTTTTTTGGGGATGTAACATAACTGTAACAAAAATGTATCCGAACTGGAAACCGTTTGATGTTACAATGAGGTTTGTAGAATTTTGCTGAAATATATTACATAGAGTAGCGGTGCTAATAAAAAGCATGTATGGAAGCTACCTTCAACAAGAATGGTCAAGCGAGAATAAGGTTATTCTTTTATTTTCAAATGTACAGAAAAGTATTTCGAAAAAAATCATTAAGTATTGGGTGATAAATAATGATAAAAATGACGAATGTTTATAAGGAGTACCCAAATGGTATGAAAGCCATTGCTGGTCTCACAGTTAACATTAAACAAGGTGAATTCGTATACGTAGTTGGACCGAGTGGAGCCGGAAAATCTACATTTATTAAAATGATGTATCGTGAGGAGAAACCATCTACAGGATCAATTAATGTAAATGGACTTGTAATTGAAACATTAGCAGAAAGAGATGTTCCGTATTTCCGTCGTCAATTAGGCGTGATTTTCCAAGATTTTAAATTGCTACCTAAATTAACGGTATATGAGAATGTTGCGTTTGCTTTAGAGGTAATTGAAGAAGAACCAGATGCGATTCGTGAACGTGTTACAGAAGTGTTAGGTCTTGTAGGTCTAGATGATCGTGCAGATGCACTTCCAGGTGAACTTTCAGGCGGAGAGCAACAACGTGTGGCGATCGCAAGAGCGATTGTAAATAGACCAAAGGTTGTAATTGCCGATGAGCCAACAGGTAACTTAGATATTGAAACGGCTCTTGATATTATGAAGATTTTTACGCGCATTAATGAGCGTGGTACAACGATTGTTATGGCGACGCATAACTCAGATATCGTAAATACAATTCGTCATCGTGTAATCGCGATTGAAGGCGGAAAAATTGTTCGAGACGAGATTGAGGGAGGATACGGATATGAAGACTAAGACCCTTAGTCGACATTTGCGAGAAGGTGTAAAGAATCTATCCCGTAACGGATGGATGACGTTTGCTTCTGTTAGTGCAGTAACGGTTACATTATTACTTGTAGGTGTCTTTTTAACAGCGATTATGAATATGAACCATTTTGCGACGAAAGTAGAGCAAGATGTGGAAATTCGTGTGCATATTGATCCAGCAGCAAAAGAAGCTGATCAAAAGAAATTAGAAGAAGATATGAGTAAAATTGCGAAAGTAGATTCTATTAAATATTCTTCTAAAGAAGAAGAGTTGAAACGTTTAATTAAAAGCTTAGGTGATAGTGGAAAAACGTTCGAACTATTTGAGCAAGATAACCCACTGAAAGACGTATTTGTTGTAAAGGCGAAAGAGCCGACTGATACAGCAGCAATCGCGAAAAAGATTGAGAAAATGCAGTTTGTAAGTAATGTTCAATACGGTAAAGGCCAAGTTGAAAAATTATTTGATACTGTAAAAACTGGTCGTAATATCGGGATTCTGCTAATTGCTGGTCTTCTATTCACAGCGATGTTCTTAATCTCTAACACAATTAAAATTACAATTTATGCTCGTAGTACTGAGATTGAAATTATGAAACTTGTTGGTGCAACAAACTGGTTTATTCGTTGGCCGTTCTTGTTAGAGGGATTATTCCTAGGAGTATTAGGATCAATTATTCCAATCGGAGTAATTTTAGTTATATATAATTCATTGCAAGGTGTGTTTAATGAAAAACTTGGCGGAACAATTTTCGAGCTTCTACCATACAACCCGTTCGTATTCCAATTAGCTGGTTTATTAGTGTTAATCGGTGCATTAATTGGTATGTGGGGAAGTGTAATGTCAATTCGTCGCTTCTTAAAAGTATAAAAAGTTGCAAACATAATTCGTACAAGCTTATCATATAGTAGAAATAGGTAAAGGCATCACACATCGTGTGATGCCTTTTGCTACACCACCTGTGTGTTCTGGAAAGGGGAATTCCGCATTGAAACGTAGAGTTGCAATTATTGGAATGGTTGTTGCATTTTTAATTGGTGCTGGCGGGATGTTTGGTGGTATGTACTGGTTTGGGATAAACCCAGCGTATGTAACGCAAACAGTATCGAATGGTAATGCTGGCACAGCGCAAGGGAATTTGGCAAAAATTAATGAGGCGTATGCACTAATTGATTCACGTTATGTGGAAGACGTGAAAGACGACAAGTTAGTCGAAGGTGCAATACAAGGCATGTTGTCTACGCTGAAGGACCCTTATTCCACGTATATGGATAAAGAAACGGCAAAACAGTTTAGTCAATCACTAGATCCTGAACTTGAAGGGATTGGAGCTGAAGTGAACAAAACGGACGGTAAGCTTATTATCGTATCGCCAATTAAAGGTTCACCAGCAGAAAAGATAGGAATTAAACCAAATGACCAAATTTTATCTGTAGATGGAAATAGTGTGAAAGATTTATCACGTGAAGAAGCAGTATTGAAAATTCGTGGTAAAAAAGGAACGACTGTTGCAATTGAAATTAAGCGCGCAGGATTGGCTGATCCGATTGTATTTAAAATTAAGCGTGAAAAGATTCCAATCTTCACTGTATTTAGTTCCGTAAAGCAAGAGAGCGGAAAAGATATCGGTTATATGCAAATTACTTCTTTTGCTGAAAATACTGCGAAAGAATTTAAGGATCAGTTAAAAGAATTAGAGAAGAAACATATAGCAGGCTTAGTTATTGACGTACGTGGTAATCCTGGTGGCTATTTAAATAGTGTAGAGGACATACTAGGAGACATCATGACAGATAAAAAGCCAATGTTGCAAGTAGAACAGCGAAATGGTGAGAAGAAGAAATTCTCTACGGAATTGAAAGAGAGAAAGTCATATCCAATTTCAGTATTAATTGATAACGGAAGTGCTTCTGCTTCAGAGATTTTAGCTGGTGCGCTAAAAGAAGGAGAAGGATACGATTTAATTGGTGAAAAAACGTTTGGTAAAGGTACTGTTCAGCAGGCTGTTCCATTTAAAGATGGCAGTAACATTAAATTAACGATGTTTAAATGGTTAACACCGGACGGTAATTGGATTCATAAAAAAGGAATCGCGCCAACTGTAGAAGTGAAGCAACCAGATTATTATCACGCGACACCAATTCAAATTGAAAAGACACTTTCATACAATTCGAATGATGTGCAAGTAAAACACGCGCAAGAAATGCTCAAGAGCTTAGGATATGTACCAGGCCGTGATGATGGATACTTTAGTAAAGAGACAGAATCAGCACTGAAAGCATTCCAAAATGCAAATGAGATGGAAGCGACAGGACAACTTGATAAAAAGACAGCTGAAGCAATTCAAAATAAAATCATTGAAAAAATCCGTTCTGGAGAAAACGATTTACAACTACAAACGGCATTGAAATTAATAGCGAAATAAGAAAGAATACAGGCACTTTGATGCCTGTATTTTTTTATGTGTTAAATATGATAAGATAAAAAGAAAGAATGATATAAATGGTGGTGAATGAATTCGTGGAGGCATGGCTTTTTGAAATACTACGAGCAGTTGGACGTTTTTTCTTACACCCTGCTGTCTATGTATTTTTAATTAGTAGTATCTTCGTTGGATACTTACGTATATTAAGAGAACGAAAAGATTTTTCTTTTAAAGTATATGATATTTGGTTTGAACTGCGAACAACTCTATTTGCAGGTATTAAGTACGGATTAATCGTATCTATTATTACGATTGGGCTCGGGCTCGTCGTTTCAAAAGCGAGTTTATGGGCAATTTTACTTTGGACGTTATTATTTGGATTAACTGCTATGTATCGCTATTTATCTGTAGCGTATACGTTCGGTATCGCTATTGCATTCGTGTTGTTATCGTCTAAGGTGCCAGTTTCCTTCTTACAGCTTGGAGAAGGTGAAGAGGGTACGATTGTATCCCTTGCTATTTTACTAGGCGTTATGCTCGTTGTAGAGGGTTTATTAATCTCTAAAAATGCAGTACGGTATTCTACGCCGAAAATTAAAAAAGGTAAGCGTGGGCTACGAATTGGGCTACATGAATCAAATCGTTTATGGCTTGTACCAGTATTTATTCTTATACCAGGAGACGCGGTGACAAGTTTTATTCCTTGGTGGCCTGTCGTTTCAATAGGTTCAACTACATACTCTTTATTCCTCGTTCCATTTTTAATTGGATTTATGAGAACGATTAGAAGTTATGAGCCAACGGAAGCTTTATTATTTACAGGAAGACGTGTATATGGACTAGCAGGACTCGTGCTCGTTTTAGGAATCGCAAGTTATTGGTGGCACGTATTCGCGATAATCGCGATGGGAGTTGCAATGCTTGGGCGTTTCACAATTTCAATGCAAGAGAAAATTGCGGATGAGACAAGGCCGGCGTACTTTGCCGCACGTAATGATGGGCTCGTTGTGCTAGATACAATTCCGAATACAATTGGGGTAGAGATGAATTTAAAGCCTGGAGAAGTTATTACGAAAGTAAATGGAGTCATTCCAAGAAGTACAGAAGAGTTTTATGATGCGCTTCAAACGAAGACAACAGGAGCATTTTGTAAATTAGAAGTATTAGATACAAATGGGGAGCTTCGTCTTGCTCAAACGGCATTATACGCCGGGGGCCATCACGAATTAGGTGTTGTGTTTGTCCAGCAGGAGCATGAGTTTGATTCAGAAGCTATATAATAAAATGAGGGTGTCACCATTAGGTGACACCCTTTTCTTTTGGTTTAGATGGGATAGGTAGTAAATGAAATTTATATCAGCGATTATTCGAATATATCGACTTTCCGGCAAAAAATGACAACTATCGCTAATCTTATTTTTAGTTTCATAGACGGATAACTTGAATAATTATTTGATAATGGTTATCATTTAGGGAGTGTTTTTAATTTGGAAAATGGAGGGAATATATGCTACGTAAATTTTTTTCTTACTATAAACCGTACAAAGGTTTATTTATACTCGATTTTTCTTGCGCAGTTATCGCAGGATTACTGGAACTTGGCTTCCCGCTTATCGTAAACCAATTTATCGATAAGTTATTGCCAGGGCAAAACTGGACGCTTATTTTATGGGCTTGTTTCGGTTTACTTGCAGTTTATATGTTAAATGCAGGTTTGCAATATGTTGTTACATACTGGGGACATATGCTTGGTGTTAACATTGAAACAGATATGAGGCAGAAATTATTTGATCACATTCAAAAGCTATCATTCAGATTTTTTGATAATAATAAAACAGGTCATTTAATTTCACGTCTTACAAATGATTTAATGGAAATTGGGGAAATTGCTCACCACGGACCAGAAGATTTATTCATCGCCGTAATGACTTTAATTGGGGCATTTTCATTTATGATGATGATTAACTGGAAGTTAGCACTTCTAACATTCTTCGTAATTCCATTCTTATTATGGTTGGCACTTTACTTTAATAAAAAAATGACAGGTACGTTTAGACGATTATTCTCAGACGTTGCTGATTTCAATGCATGTATTGAAAATAACGTTGGTGGTATTCGCGTTGTACAAGCATTCGGAAATGAAAAATTTGAGAAAGAACAGTTTGGTGTTAACAACGCTCGTTTCCGTACTACGAAGTTAATGGCGTATAAAATTATGGCGTTAAATTCTTCGATTAGTTATATGCTGATGCGTCTCGTAACGCTCTTCGTATTAATATGTGGTACATGGTTTGTTCTGCAAGGTGAATTAACGTACGGCGGATTTATCGGATTCGTTCTATTAACGAATATTTTCTTCCGCCCAATTGAGAAAATTAATGCTGTTATTGAAAGTTATCCGAAAGGGATCGCAGGTTTTAAAAGGTATGTAGAACTTTTGGGAACAGAGCCTGATATTGTAGACTCTAAAGATGCGATAGAAGTAAAACATGTACACGGTGATATTCAATATAACAACATTACGTTCGGATATGAAAATAAAGAGCCGATTTTAAACGATATTAGTTTGAAAATACATGCAGGTGAAACAGTTGCTTTCGTAGGGCCATCAGGGGCAGGGAAAACAACACTATGTAGTTTATTACCACGTTTTTATGAACAATCATCTGGATCGATTCAAATTGATGGCATTGATACAAAAGAGATGACGTTATCGTCACTTCGTAAACAAATTGGGATTGTGCAGCAAGATGTTTTCTTATTCTCAGGAACAATTCGCGAAAATATTGCTTACGGAAATTTAAAAGCGTCAGAAGATGACATTTGGCAGGCAGTAAAGAGAGCACAGTTAGAGGATTTAATTTACTCGCAGCCAGACGGTTTAGATACGGTTATTGGTGAGCGCGGCGTGAAACTTTCAGGTGGACAGAAGCAGCGTTTAGCAATTGCTCGCATGTTCTTGAAAAATCCGCCAATTTTAATTTTAGATGAAGCAACTTCTGCGCTAGATACAGAGACGGAACTTGCTATCCAAAAATCACTTGCAGAACTATCTGTTGGCCGTACAACATTAGTTATTGCTCACAGGCTTGCAACGATTAAAAATGCAGATCGTATCGTTGTTGTAAATAAAGATGGTATTGCAGAACAAGGTTCGCATGAGGAACTAATTGAGCAAGGCGGAGGATACAGTAGGTTATACGAAGCTCAGTTTAGTTCGTAAATATAATTTGTACTGAATTAGTGCACCATAAGTAGGTGGAAATCTCATATGGGAGGCTATAAAGTATGATTGTAACAACAACGTCTACAATTCAAGGAAAAGAAATTATTGAGTATATCGATATCGTCAATGGAGAAGCGATTATGGGCGCGAATATCGTTCGTGACCTTTTCGCCTCTGTCCGTGACGTTGTCGGCGGTCGTGCTGGCGCTTATGAAAGTAAATTAAAAGAAGCGCGCGACATCGCAATGGAAGAAATGAAAACTCTCGCAAGACAAAAAAATGCAAATGCTATTGTTGGTATCGACGTGGATTACGAAGTAGTTCGCGAAGGGATGCTAATGGTTGCTGTGAGCGGGACTGCTGTCCGAATATAAAGTGAAAAGCCGTGCTGGTGCACGGCCTTTTGTTGTTATGTCTAATATTTCTATGTCGAAGTTCCAATATTTCTTGGGAAATGCGGAAGGCCCTGTCGATATATAGGGAAGACATTAGAGCGCTTCTTTACATTCTTGTATTTGAACTAATAATGTTTCGTATTCTTTTTCGAGAGATTTGATGTCATCGTGATGATTTGGTATGGAAATTCGGCCGATGATTTCTGTTAATTTTGTTTGTAATCGTAATAATTCTTGTTCAGTAACGTTTACAGAATCCCCGGTTGTTCTTTTTGTGTATTGCTCGTAATTACCGTGGAATACTCTTGGTTCACTCTCATCTACTTGTAGAATATGGTCTGCAACAGAACGAATGAAGGCACGGTCATGGCTAATGAAAAGTATTGTGCCAGGATATTCTTGTAACATGATTTCTAATTCTTCTTGCGTTGCTAAGTCTAAATAGTTTGTCGGTTCATCGAGCAGAAGCATATTATAGTTTCCTAAAAATACTTTTGCGAGTGCAACCTTCATGCGTTCTCCACCACTTAAGACGTGCACAGGTTTATGAACATCTTCACGGCGGAATAGGAGTCTTGCAAGTATTGTTCGAACGAACGATTCTGTATAGTTTGTTTCTTCTAGAACGTTTTCTAAAATTGTTTTATCTGTTTTTAAAATAGATAATGTTTGTTCAAAGTATCCAATTTTACAACTTTTCGAAAGCTGAATGCCACGCTCGTTCGCGAGAAGCATTTTGAACAAAGTTGTTTTTCCGCTTCCGTTTGCCCCTAAAACAGCAAGCTTTGCACCAGGAGCAATAGTTCCATTCATATTTTTAAATAGTGTGCGATCCCCTATTTTCTTCGTTGTTTTATTAAACTGAACAACTGCTTTACTATGAATTGGTGTGTGGTATTGTACGTCAAAATGAGCTTGAGAAAAGTCCTTCGGTTTTTCTTTCTGTTCCAACTTTTCAAGGCGTGTTTCTAGTGCTTTCGCTACTTTGCTAACATTTTCTTGCCCATGAGCCCCGCTGCACTTATAAAGTTTAGATTCAGATGAACTGAACCGTGTTGGGATTTTTGTCATGCTAGAAGCACGTTGCTTTCTTTGTGAAATTGACTGTTCTAACCGATTTTTTTCTTGTATATATTGAGCATATTCTGCTTGCTTTTGTATTCGCTCACGTTCTTTTTGCTTTCGATAGTTTGAATAATTCCCTTTGTACTCTTGAATAGTACCGTCTTCAACTTCGATGATTTTTGTACATATGGCATCTAAAAGATCACGATCATGCGATATTAAAACAAGTGCACCTTTATAAGATAAAAGTGCCTTTTCTAATTGCTCTGTACCGAACATGTCTAAGTGACTTGTTGGCTCATCAGCAAATAGAATGCCTGCATCTTGTTCGAGGGCATGGGCGATCTTTAGGCGCATTCGTTCACCGCCGCTCATTGAATTTGCGACGTTTGAAATATTCCATTTGCCTTTAGCGAGGGAAGAAGCGGTTTCCGGTATCCCCTCGCTAAGCTGTGGAATGATGGCGATTGAACTATGATGAGTTACTGTGCCTTTGTCGGCTTCTATTTCTTTACTTAATATTTGTAATAACGTAGATTTTCCAGCTCCGTTGACTCCGACAATTCCTATACGATCGTTTGCTTGAATTTCTAGTGATGGTAACGTAAATATGGTGCGATCACCAAAGCTCTTTTCGATATTACGTGCGATTAAAATAGTCATAAAAAAACCTCCCTAGTTTCACTAGAGAGGATAAACGTCGCCCTTCAATGTAAAAATCGTACATAAATAAACGATTTTTTACATGATCGTCTCGAAAGAAAGTATCGACAAATGGACAGACTAATCCTCTGCTAGTTTTCATCATTTTTGTTCACTATTTGTGATGGATGAAATAAATAAGAGAATTAGAACTTCATTGGTCAAAGTACCTTCCTTTCATAATATTATTTTTATTGTATGCGCATACAAATGGATTTGTCAAACTTATTTCTGTGTGCTATTTTTGAATTTATTATTATACAATTGTGCTTTTGCCAGCGCCTCAGCATCGTTCTTGATTTCATCTAGTCCATTCGCATCCCCAATAATATACCCTTCAAATGATGAACCAACAAAATCAAAGATATATTGAAACTGGGCGATAATCGGCAATGCTTTCAGTTTTGGACTGTCTCCGCCAACGATGACAACGTACATTTTTTTGCCTTTCATTTTTTCTTTGAAATGAAGAGATTTATCACGCAAGCTTTGTGACCAGCGATCAACGAAGTTCTTCATGTGGCCGCTCATTCCGTACCAGTATAGCGGTGTAGCGAAGATAATCGTGTTGTGCTCTAGCATGCGCTCAATTAACTGTTGATAGTCATCATTTACAGGTTGAAATCCTTCTACATCATGTCGCTGATCTATGATTGGATGGACAATATGATCACGCAAGTAAATTTGTTCTGTTTCAATCCCATCAATCACCATATGTGTTAAAGCTTCCGTATTTCCGTTTTGTCTTGAACTGCCATGTATAACAAACATGTAATCATCCCTTTTCTTTTGCTTGTTTTAGGAGTGAAACGTGTTTTTGTAAATTCGTTTGAATGTTGGAAAGTAATGTAATTTGCTTTGTTACCTCATCAAGTTTGTCTTCGTAAAGTGCAAGGATACTACTACACGGATTTTCGTAGAGATGTGGCTCGATTTCGAGGCAACGTAGCATTCGTTCGGTTTCTTCTAAATTTAAGCCGATTTGCAAGTACATTTGAATCAGCTCTACTTTTTCGATTGCACTTTCATCAAAATCACGGTAGCCATTTGCTAGGCGTTTCGAAGGGAGTAATCCCTTTTCTTCATAATGTCTTAATGCCCTTTCGCTAACCCCAGTTTCTTTTGATAACTCTCCAATTCGCAATGCGTTTCACTCCTTTTACATGTATTGTAAACCTTCACACTAATGTGAAGGTCAACTTTGTTTTTTCGCAAAAGAATCTACGTGTTTTAAAAAGACTTGAATAGCTTTAGACGGGATAAAATATTTGCCGCGCACGATGGAGAATGGACGGATTAGCTCTTCGTTGGGAACAGGGATGTGGAATATTTCTTGTGCCAACAGTTCTTTTCGAACAGTCCAATCTGACAGGATAGCGATGCCAAGACCGGCTGCAACGGCTTCCTTCACGCTTTGAATACTGCTAAATGTAAAGAAGCGTTTCATTTTTAAATGATGTTGGTGTATAAAGCGATCGCTATAGGCACGTGTGCCAGAACCGCTCTCCCTTAATACCCAGACTTGGTCTTGCAATGTATTTTCGTTAATCCCCTTGATATGGAGCAATGGATGGTTTGGCGGGACGACGAGTTTCATTTCATCTTGCATAAAAGTTTCAACATCTACATCAGCGTATACGACTTGGCCTTCCACTAAGCCGATATCAATTTGATTAGAGCGAAGGCTTTGCAAAACTTCTTCTGTATTTGAGATAAATGTATGAACTTCGACGTGTGGATTTTCATTCGCATAGTTAGCGAGTATTTTTGGAAGCAAATATTCGCCAATTGTAAAACTAGCACCGATGCGAAGTGTCCCTGTTACAACGTTATGTAGTTCGTTAATTTCTTGTTTTGCTTCTTCATAAAGAGAGAGCATTTGTTTTGCATGTATGTATAATATGTTTCCGGCTTCCGTAACTTGGACATGCTTCGGGGAGCGCTGAATGAGTGTAGTTCCAAATTCGTTTTCTAAGTTACGTATGTGCATGCTTACGCCGGGTTGTGAAAGGTTTAATAGTTCCGCAGCACGAGAGAAATGTTTTTGCTCAACGACAGTAACAAAGATCTTTAAAATATCGACGTTCATTTGTTAGGCCCCTTTATTTTTGATTTTATTTTATCATAAGTATTTATGATGATAGAGATTCAATATTGATATTAAACTTATTATTAAAACTCTCTTATAATGTAAGTAGAAAGAACATGCATGTTCCAATATGATTATTGGGGTGGTACAAGGTGGAACAAACACTTGTTATACAAAAGAAGAAGGGCTTTGGATTTTCGCAAGGTATTGGGATTACGTTATTGATTGCCATTGCCGCGAAATATTTAGCAGAGCTTCCATTTTTAAATATTATGGGACAATTAGTAATCGCTATTCTAATCGGGATGGTTTGGCGTGCGGCAATCGGGATTCCTCAAGAAGCGATAGCGGGAACGAACTTTGCGAGTAAGAAGTTGCTTCGCTTCGGGATTATCTTACTTGGAATGCGGTTAAATCTTGTAGATATTGCGAAGGCTGGGCCGAAAGTATTGGTCATCGCAGCGGTTGTCATTACATTTACCATTTTCGTTGTATATGGACTAACGAAAGTATTTAAAGTAGAAAAGAAACTTGGGATTTTAACAGCATGCGGGACGGCAATTTGCGGTGCGGCAGCGGTCGTGGCAATTGCACCGCAAGTGAAAGCGAAAGATGAAGAAACGGCAGTTGGGGCAGCGATTATTGCAATTTTAGGTACGATATTTACACTTATTTATACGCTATTATACCCAGTGCTCGGCTTATCTCCGTACGGTTACGGTATATTCTCAGGGGCGACGCTGCATGAAATTGCTCACGTAATTGCGGCTGCAGCGCCAGGCGGTAGCACGGCTGTAGACATCGCGGTTATTGTGAAATTAACGCGCGTAGCGATGCTTGTGCCAGTAGCGATTTTAATTGGATTATGGTTTGGTAAGAGCGAGGGAAGCAAAGAAAAAGGATCGTGGCGCGATCTTCCGATTCCTTGGTTCATCTTCGGATTTTTAGCAATGAGTGCGGTGCATTCGCTTGGGATTATCCCGGAAGTTGTTGCGGGATATATTGTAGTCATTGCGTACATGCTTATCGCAATGGCGATGGCAGGACTCGGTTTAAATGTAGAGTTTAAAACGTTCCGCAAATTAGGAAGCAAAGCATTTGTAGCAGGGCTGATTGGCTCGGTTTGCCTATCGATTCTTGGATATATTCTTGTATGGGCATTAGGATTTATGTAGTAGAGGAAAAAGCTGTTCCAAAAGATATTTTGGGACAGCTTTTTCTTATGATTATAGCGCTACGGATGTCGGTATTTATCGTTAAGTCGATATATTTGGAAAATCGCCGATATAAATGCAATTCCTATCGCACTACGTTAGAGAAGATGTTCAGTAAAAGAGTTTTTTGAAAATTTGTAAAGATATCTTTACTTATAACTGAAAAATATTTATAATTTAAGTAAAGATATCTTTACTTTTGAAGGTGGAGCCTATGGGTGTAAAAAATAAAATTAAAGAATTAAGAAAGCAACATCATATAACACAAGCTGAAATGGCAAAGGTGATGCAGGTGACACGGCAGACAATCGTGGCGATTGAAAACCATCATTACAACCCGAGTCTAGAGTTATCCCTAAAAATCGCCAAATATTTTGAGATGAAGGTAGAGGAAATATTTACGCTGGAGTAAGGGGAGAGAAAATGAATGACACTAAAAAGTTGTATATCGCTACTGTCTTAGGATTATGTGGAGGAGACGTTTTAGTTCGTATTATGGACCCATCTATACCGATGTTACTGCTAATAGTTAGTAATATTTTAGCAATTCTACTTTTAACTGTATATGTGTATTACAAAAAGCGTAAGTACAAAAAAGAAGAACTTCCAGATACAGATGAGCGAGTAAATGAAAATATAAAAAGGCATGTAAATGTCTCGCTTATATTCGCATTTGTTCTTCTTATTGTTTACATTGGTGCGAGCAAAGTCATAGGCAGAGATGTCATACCTACGCCAGAAATATTTACTGTATGTAGTTTCTTATTTGCTGGTAGCCTCATCATAGGGGTAATGGCTGGAAAAAGAGCATAGCGATAGGAGGAATGAAAATGCAAGATGAGTTTGAGAGATTTCAATCGGATAAAGCGTTTAAATATTTAGGGTTGTTTTTAACAATGAGTTTAGCGGTATGGAGTTTGTACAATTTAATTGTTTATGGAAATGCGGGCATGCCGTTTGTTTTATTTGTATTAGGACAGTTTGTTTATTTCTTTGTGAACTATTGGCCGAAATGGAAATATAGAAATCAAAAAGAGGCTAATCATGTATGAATAAGCAAGAGGTTATAAGGTTTATAGGAAGCTTATCTTTAGCGGGGCATTGACGAGTGTATTAGCAACAAGGGAAATCAAATAAATGCATAAAGGGGAAACGGGATGGGATTAGCGGTATTATGTGTTGCGACGGCTATATTTGCACTTTTGTGGGGGATGCAAAACTTCTCTCGTAATCCAGTGCCAAGTGTATGTATTATGATTGGTGCTGTAGGTTTATCATACTATTTATTAGTCTTAGCGCATTATCATAAAACAGCAACAAGTGTTGTTGTTGGGGCAATTATTTTATCTTGTGGGCGTACTATACAAAAGGGGTTATTTCCATAAAAGCTGTTTATACAAAAGGTATAAACAGCTTTTTGTATTTTTTTTACAAACTACTTGAAAGTTACGTTACGTCACCTTTTATAATGAAGGAGAAGAGGTGATGGAGTTGATTTCAATTCAAGAACTAACGAGGGAAACAGGGGTTACAGTAAGGACGTTACGATATTATGATCAAATCAATTTATTAAAGCCGAGTGGGAAAACTGATGGGGGACATCGGTTATATAGCGAGAGAGATGTTGTTCGTTTGCAGCAAATTTTATTTTTAAAAGAAATGGGTTTTTCATTAAAAGAGATTACGAATATGTTAATAACGGATGAGCTCAATTTAAAAGTATCGCTTGAAAAGCAACTTAAGTTTGTACAAGAAGAACAGAAAAAATTTAATCGAATGGAACGTATTTTACAAGCAGTTGTTTATTCAGTAGATGTAGAAGGGGAACTGGATTGGAAAGTTATGTTTGAACTCATTCAGCTTTCGAAACAGTCTCCTCGTATACGTGAAATATTTCAAAATGAAGTCTTTTCGAAAGAAGAGCAAGATTTACTTCATAATTTGCCAAATATGAGTGAGGAAGATCCGAATGTGTTAGAGTGGGTAGATTTATTAAAGCAATTACGTAACTTTATGAAAGACGGTAAGGAAGCATCGTGTGATGAGGTACAAGGTGCAACAAAGAAATTAATGCAGAAGTGTTTAGAGATGGCAAATGGTGACGAAGCATTTTTAGATAAATTGTGGGAAGTAAGAAAGTCAAAAGAAGATTCACAAAAAATGAGTATGTATCCAATTGAGGAAGAGCTTCTAGTATATATGGATGAGGCTTTTCGTATATATGATGAAAGGGAGAGGAATAAATGAGTATACTCGCAGAATATCGATGGTACTTTTTAATTGGTGCAGAGATTGTATTTTGGCTATCAGCTATTGGATTCTTTTTACTAAGGTATGGATTTCGCTTGAAAAAGGCGAGCTTTATTATGGGGATTGTGCTACTCATAAATGAAGTGTTTATTTTAACTTTAGGGGTATTGGACTATTATCAAACAGGGAAGTTCTCTAATTTTCAAATCATTACGGTAATCATCTTATTATATGCAGTTTTTTATGGGAAAAAGGATTTGAAGAAATTAGATATATATGTACAAAAATTAGTTGCGAAGTGGCGGAATGAACCGGCGCCTATTATCGAAGAACCACTTGAAGTAACAGGCATGGCGCACGCGAAGCAAGAAATGAAAACTTGGTTATTACATCTTGTTTTATTCGTTGTTGTTCATATATTCTTTTTCTTCGCGTATGGATTTATTCCATTTGAACAGTGGAGCAATTGGTTAGAGTCAGGAATCGTTTTAAATAAAGCAGCAAGCCGTGTAAGCCAAGTGTGGGCTATTATTCTTTTAGCGGATACTGCAATTTCATTTTCATATGTGATTTTTCCGAAGAAGGAGAAAGGAAACGAGAAGCTACTTTCATAGAGGAAAGTAGCTTTTTGGGTATACAAATAATTTTTATAGGAGAGGATGATAATAGAAAAAAGAAGCGGTTTTATATGCCTAGTTCTCTTTAGCTTAGTAGCATGCTCACAACCTAACAGTGCAATTGATAAGAAGAATGATGTCGTTGCAAAGGGGGCAGAAATTTCTAATCTAGATAAATTCGAAAAGTTCGTTTTGAACGTGGAACAAGGGGAAGTTGATAAAATAAGAATTGTAAATTATACACATGAAGGTGATCCGGTTTTTCAAACGTTAGAGCATAGTGAGAAAGAAATACTTTATGTGTTAGATAATAGACAAGACCAATTTGCTGGTGACCATAAAGGGTTACATAAAGATAGTTGTAAAAGGATTGTTAAAGAGCAACGTGAATCAGAAACGGCTTATAGGTTAATAGATTGTGCGAATGAAAATGGGCGCAATGGATATGACTTATTATATATACCTAAAAAATAAAATTGATAGAGGAAGGACGTTTTTTATTCCTTCCTTTTTCTATGTATAACTTGTCGAAAACTTTACCGAATATCTGTTCGTTTTTTTAGGTTTTTTATGGGCATTCGTGGTAAAATAATAATACAGATTTTTATGAGGAGGTCGGTTTTTAGTTGGAACATCCATTTGAAATTATCTCAGAATATTCCCCGCAAGGTGATCAGCCGGGAGCGATAGAGAAGCTTGTAGAGGGAATTAATAGTGGAAAGAAAAAGCAAGTGTTGCTTGGAGCGACAGGGACGGGTAAGACATTTACGATTTCAAATGTCATTAAAGAAGTGCAGAAGCCAACACTTGTAATGGCTCATAATAAAACGTTAGCAGGACAGTTATATAGTGAGTTGAAAGATTTCTTTCCTAACAATGCTGTTGAGTATTTTGTTAGTTATTACGATTATTATCAGCCGGAAGCGTACGTACCACATACGGATACATTTATTGAAAAAGATGCGCAAATTAATGATGAAATCGATAAATTACGTCACTCAGCAACGTCTTCTTTATTCGAACGAGATGATGTTATTATCGTTGCGAGTGTGTCGTGCATATACGGTTTAGGTTCACCGGAAGAATACCGCGAGTTAGTTGTTTCACTTCGAGTTGGTATGGAAAAGGATCGTAATCAATTGCTTCGTGAACTTGTTGATGTACAGTATGGACGTAATGATATTGATTTCAAGCGTGGTACATTCCGTGTGCGCGGAGATGTAGTTGAAATCTTCCCGGCATCGCTTGACGAGCATTGTATTCGAATTGAATTTTTCGGTGATGAAATCGATCGTATTCGAGAAGTAAATGCATTAACGGGTGAAGTATTAGCAGAACGTGATCATGTAGCAATCTTCCCGGCATCTCACTTCGTTACACGTGAAGAAAAGCTGAAGGTTGCTATTGAAAATATTGAAAAAGAATTAGAAGAACGTTTAAAAGAATTAAATGATAACGGTAAATTGTTAGAAGCGCAGCGTATAGAACAACGTACACGCTATGATTTAGAAATGATGCGTGAGATGGGCTTTTGTTCAGGGATTGAAAACTATTCCCGTCAATTAACACTTCGTCCAGCAGGTTCAACACCATATACACTGTTAGACTATTTTCCAGAGGATTTCTTAATTGTTATGGATGAATCGCACGTATCGGTGCCGCAAGTAAGAGCGATGTATAACGGAGACCAAGCGCGTAAGCAAGTGCTTGTGGATCATGGGTTCCGTCTGCCATCAGCTTTAGACAATAGACCGCTCACGTTTGATGAGTTTGAAGAGAAAACGAATCAAGTTATTTACGTTTCGGCAACACCAGGACCATACGAATTAGAGCAATCACCAGAAGTAATAGAACAAATTATTCGTCCAACAGGGCTTTTAGATCCACCAATTGATATACGACCAATTGAAGGTCAAATTGATGACTTGTTAGGAGAAATTCAAGATCGTATTTTGAAAAATGAACGTGTATTAATTACGACTTTAACGAAAAAAATGTCAGAGGATTTAACAGATTACTTGAAAGATGTAGGAATTAAAGTGAACTATCTTCACTCTGAAATTAAAACGTTAGAACGTATTGAAATTATTCGTGACCTTCGTCTTGGTAAATTTGATGTACTTGTCGGTATTAACTTATTACGAGAAGGATTAGATATTCCAGAAGTATCACTTGTAGCTATTTTAGATGCTGATAAGGAAGGATTCTTGCGTTCAGAGCGTTCATTAATTCAAACAATTGGTCGTGCGGCGCGTAATGCAAACGGCCGCGTTATTATGTACGCAGATCGTATAACGAGATCAATGGGAATTGCAATTGAAGAAACGCAGCGTCGTCGTACTATACAAGAAGCTTACAATGAAGAGCATGGTATTACGCCGAAGACGATTCAAAAGGGAGTACGTGACGTTATTCGTGCGACAACAGCAGCTGAGGATACGGAAACATATGAAGCAACACCAGCTAAGAAGATGACGAAAAAAGAACGTGAAAATACAATTGCGAAGATGGAAGCAGAGATGAAAGAAGCAGCAAAAGCGTTAGATTTCGAGCGTGCAGCTGAATTAAGAGATTTACTATTAGAATTAAAAGCGGAAGGGTGAAAATAGTGAGTAAAGATTTTATTGTTGTAAAAGGTGCTAGAGCGCATAATTTAAAAAATATTGACGTAACCATTCCGAGAAATCAGCTTGTTGTTGTGACGGGATTGTCTGGTTCAGGAAAATCATCGTTAGCATTCGATACGATTTATGCAGAAGGGCAGCGCAGATACGTAGAATCGTTATCTGCGTATGCACGTCAGTTTTTAGGGCAAATGGATAAGCCGGATGTTGATACGATTGAAGGTTTATCTCCAGCGATTTCAATTGATCAAAAAACGACGAGTCGTAACCCGCGTTCAACGGTTGGAACGGTAACGGAGATTTATGATTATTTGCGTTTATTATTTGCGCGAATTGGTACACCAATTTGTCCGAATCATGGAATTGAAATTACATCGCAAACAGTAGAACAGATGGTAGACCGTGTTCTCGAATATCCTGAACGTACGAAGCTGCAAGTGCTAGCACCTATCGTGTCAGGGCGTAAAGGTGCACATGTAAAAGTGCTTGAAGATATTAAGAAGCAAGGTTATGTTCGTGTACGTGTCGATGGTGAAATGCTTGATGTATCTGAAGAGATTACGTTAGATAAAAATAAGAAGCATTCTATAGAAGTTGTAATTGACCGTATTGTTGTAAAAGAAGGAATTGCGAGTCGTCTTGCAGATTCACTCGAAAGTGCTTTAAAGCTTGGCGGGGGCCGAGTTTTAATCGACGTTATGGGAGAAGAAGAACTTTTATTTAGTGAGCATCATGCTTGTCCGCATTGTGGTTTTTCAATTGGAGAATTAGAGCCGCGCATGTTCTCATTCAATAGTCCGTTCGGTGCATGTCCTTCTTGTGATGGACTTGGCTCAAAGCTAGAGGTAGATTTAGAGCTTGTTATTCCGAACTGGGATTTATCATTAAATGAACATGCGATTGCTCCGTGGGAACCGACAAGTTCACAATATTACCCGCAACTTTTACAATCTGTATGTAATCACTACGGCGTTGATATGGATATGCCTGTGAAAGATATACCGAAAGATTTATTTGATAAAGTATTGTACGGAAGCGGGGAAGAGAAAGTTTATTTCCGCTATGTGAATGAATTTGGTCAAGTAAAGGAAAATGAGATTTTATTTGAAGGTGTTATTCCGAATATCGAGCGTCGTTATCGTGAGACGAGTTCTGATTATGTTCGTGAGCAAATGGAGAAATATATGGCAGAGCAAGCTTGTCCGAAGTGTAAAGGCGGACGATTAAAGCCTGAGAGTTTAGCTGTTTTCGTTGGTGATAAAACGATTGCTGACGTAACGAAATATTCTGTTCAAGAAGTACAGGAATTCTTCTCAAATGTTGAGTTAACGGAGAAACAACAAAAAATTGCTCATTTAATTTTAAGAGAAATTCAGGAGCGCGTTGGGTTCTTAGTGAACGTTGGTTTAGATTATTTAACGTTAAGTCGTGCTGCAGGAACTTTATCAGGTGGTGAGGCGCAGCGTATTCGTTTAGCGACGCAAATTGGTTCTCGTCTTACGGGTGTGCTTTATATTCTTGATGAGCCTTCTATCGGTTTGCATCAACGTGATAATGATCGTCTTATTCGTACATTGCAGGAAATGCGTGATTTAGGAAATACGTTAATTGTCGTTGAGCATGATGAAGATACGATGATGGCTGCTGATTATTTACTTGATATCGGACCGGGTGCAGGTATTCATGGTGGTCAAGTTGTATCAGCGGGTACACCAGCTGAAGTGATGCAAGACGAGAATTCATTAACTGGGAAATATTTAAGCGGTAAAGAGTTCATTCCAGTACCACTTGAAAGACGTAAAGGTGACGGACGTAAAGTGGAGATCGTCGGTGCGAAAGAAAACAACTTGAAAAACGCGAAAATGTCATTCCCTCTAGGTACATTCGTAGCAGTAACAGGCGTATCTGGATCTGGAAAAAGTACGATGATTAATGAAGTATTATATAAAGCGTTAGCTCAAAAGCTATATAAAGCGAAAGCGAAGCCAGGGGCTCATAAAGAAATTAAGGGTCTTGAGCAGTTAGATAAAGTTATTGATATTGATCAATCGCCAATTGGTCGTACACCACGTTCTAATCCAGCGACGTACACGGGTGTATTCGATGATATTCGTGATGTGTTTGCACAAACGAATGAAGCGAAAGTACGCGGATATCAAAAGGGACGTTTTAGTTTTAACGTAAAAGGTGGCCGTTGTGAAGCGTGCCGCGGTGATGGAATTATTAAAATCGAAATGCATTTCTTACCAGATGTGTATGTTCCGTGTGAAGTTTGTCACGGTAAACGTTATAATCGTGAAACGTTGGAAGTTAAATATAAAGATAAGAACATTTCTGAAGTATTAGCAATGACGATTGAAGATGGGGTAGAGTTCTTTGCTAATATCCCGAAAATTAAGCGTAAACTTCAAACGCTTGTAGATGTAGGGCTTGGTTATATGAAATTAGGGCAACCAGCTACGACGTTATCAGGCGGCGAGGCGCAGCGTGTGAAATTAGCTTCTGAATTGCACCGTCGTTCTACAGGGCGTACGTTATACATCTTAGATGAGCCAACGACTGGCTTACATGCCCATGATATTGCACGTCTTCTAGAAGTGTTGCAACGTCTTGTTGAGAGTGGCGAGACAGTACTTGTAATTGAGCATAATTTAGATGTTATTAAAACAGCGGATTATATCATTGACCTTGGACCAGAAGGCGGAGACAAAGGCGGACAAATCGTTGCTTCCGGAACTCCAGAGCAAGTAGTAAAAGAAGAACGCTCGTATACAGGTAAGTATTTAAAAGAGATTTTAAATCGTGATAAAGCAAGAATGAAAGAGAAGATAAAAGAAGTAGAATTATCGCAATAAGTTTATTTATGAAAACCGAGTGGGAAGTACACTTGGTTTTTATTTTGCAAAGGAAAACGGGTAAGAGTGTTAGTAGGTATACAAGCATATAGAATAGAATAAGTTGGTATAAGTGTTTGTAGGATACTTGCGTTTATTAACTATTAGCGTATGATGAAATATATATGTTAAAAGGATGTGTAACGAAATGAGATGGATTGTATCACTTCTTGTAAATAGCGTTGTGTTAATTGCTGTATCCGGACTTTTAAAAGGGGTTGCACCAGACGCATTTTACATAGCAAATATACAAACGGCAATTATTGCGAGTATTATATTGGCGGTTTTAAATGTGTTCGTAAAGCCGTTTTTAATTTTAATTACGCTACCGATTACTGTTATAACGTTTGGTTTCTTCTTAATTGTTATTAATGCGATTACGTTAAAAATGGCAGATTCATTATTGGGAGACGCATTTAATATATCAGGATTTGGTGTAGCGATTGTTGCGGCAATTTGTATTTCGATTTTTAATATGATAATCGAAAAGGCAATTGTTGAACCGTTATACGAAAAAAAGAGAAAATGACAAAAAGAAAAACATTTCATGATTCGTATGAAATGTTTTTTTCTATTTATTAGAAACCGTATTTCTTGTTTCCAGAAAAAAATGGTACAATATCCGATAGAATGGAATTTTACATCAAATGAGACTGAACCCGCAGCGGAGTGGAGGTTTATACATATGCCGAAAGTAAGGACAAAAGATTTAATTGAACAATTTCAATTGGAGTTAGTAAGTGGTGAAGAAGGGATTCATCGTCCGATTGATACAAGTGATTTATCACGACCTGGAATTGAAATGGCAGGATTTTTTACATATTATCCAGCTGATCGCGTGCAGCTTCTTGGAAAAACGGAGCTTACGTTCTTTGATACGTTAACGACAGAACAAAAGCAAGAGAGAATGAAAGCGCTTTGTACTGAGGAGACGCCATGTATTATTGTAACTCGTAATCAAGATGTACCGGATGAGTTATTACAAGCATCACGTGAATCAGGCGTGCCTTTATTACGTTCTGCTCAAACGACGACGAGATTATCAAGTCGTTTAACAAACTACTTGGAAGGTAAGTTAGCGCCAACAACAGCTGTTCATGGTGTGTTAGTAGATATTTATGGCGTTGGTGTTTTGATTACAGGTCAAAGTGGTGTCGGGAAAAGTGAGACAGCACTGGAGCTTGTAAAACGTGGTCACCGTTTAGTCGCAGATGATAGCGTGGAAATTCGTCAAGAAGATGAAGACACATTAGTAGGAAGCTCACCTGATTTAATTGAGCATTTATTAGAAATTCGTGGTCTAGGTATCATTAACGTAATGACGTTATTCGGTGCAGGGGCGGTACGAAATTATAAGCGTATTACACTTGTTATTAATCTTGAAATTTGGGATCAAAAGAAAAATTATGATCGCTTAGGTCTTGATGAAGAGAAGATGAAGATTATTGATACAGAACTTACGAAGATTACACTTCCAGTTCGTCCTGGTCGAAACTTGGCTGTTATTATTGAAGTAGCAGCGATGAATTTCAGATTAAAACGCATGGGAGTCAATGCGGCACAGCAGTTCTCTGAACGATTAATGAGTGCGATTGAGTTAGGAAATCAAGAGTAGACTCTGGAGAGGGAGGTCATACATATGCTGCTAGGTTCCGTACCACAGCTTGACCGCGTAGCAATTCAGCTCGGACCGTTCCCTGTTTATTGGTATGGGGTTATTATCGGTACAGGTGTGCTATTAGGTCTTTGGCTAGCGACTCGCGAGGGAGAAAGGCTAGGTATTCACAAAGATACATTTATCGATCTTGTATTAATCGCAGTACCAATTGCCATTCTTTTTGCGAGAATGTATTATGTCATTTTTGAATGGGAATATTATTCGCAAAATCCGAGTCAAATTATTAATATTCGTCAAGGTGGTTTGGCGATTCACGGTGGTTTAATCGGGGCTGTTATTACAGGGATACTTTTTGCGAAACGACGCGGGCTTTCATTCTGGAAGTTAGCGGATATTGCTGCGCCAAGTATTTTACTAGGACAAGCAATTGGCCGATGGGGAAACTTTATGAACCAAGAGGCGCATGGTGATGAAGTAACGAGACAGTTTTTAGAAGGTCTTCATTTACCGGACTTCATTATTAATCAAATGTATATTGATGGTGTGTATTATCACCCAACGTTTTTATATGAATCATTATGGAACTTTGCAGGTGTTATTTTACTACTCGCGTTACGAAAAGCGAATTTACGCCGCGGGGAACTATTCTTCACATATTTAATTTGGTATTCAGTTGGACGCTTCTTCGTAGAAGGTTTGCGTACAGATAGTTTAATGTTAGGACCACTTCGTATTGCACAAGTAATGTCTATTGGAATTGTTGTTATTTCTATCATTTTCATTATTGTGAGACGAAAGATGGGGCAAGCTGATAAAAGATATTTAGAAAATTAGAGAAAAGTAGCATCTTATATAAGATGCTGCTTCTTTCATATTCAGGTAATGAAAGGATTAAGGACGATGAAAATAAATACAGTGTTATTTGATTTAGATGGAACGTTAATTAATACAAATGAACTTATTATCTCTTCTTTTTTACATACGTTACATACATATTATCCAAATCAATATAAGCGTGAAGATGTATTGGCATTTATCGGTCCATCTTTGCATGACACTTTTAGTAAGATGGATACAAGTAAGGTTGAAGAAATGATTGCATGTTATCGCCAATTTAATCATGAGCATCATGATGAGTTAGTGGAAGAATATGAGACTGTATATGAAACTGTTCAAGAATTGAAGAAGCAAGGCTATAAAATCGGTATCGTTACAACGAAAGCGAGACAGACGGTTGAAATGGGATTAAAGCTTTCAAAACTTGATCAATTTTTTGATGTTGTCGTGACGATTGATGATGTGGAACATGTGAAACCACATCCAGAACCACTTCAAAAAGCATTGAAATTATTAGATGCAAAACCAGAAGAAACATTGATGGTTGGTGATAATCATCATGATATCGTCGGTGGACAAAATGCAGGTACGAAAACAGTAGCGGTTTCATGGACATTGAAAGGTAGAGCGTATTTAGAGGCTTACAAACCGGACTTTATGCTAGATAAAATGAGTGATTTACTACCGATTTTGTCTAATATGAACCGTTCATAAAGGTCCAAGTAAGCAAGTAGGGGAAATGTTTCTCTACTAACTTCAAGTTTCACTTTTTTTAGTAGAGGAGAGAGTTAAGTGCGACGGACAACGCGCTATCCTGTTTCAGGAGAGAATTCATTGTGGAATGTGTATAAAACAGTTTCTTTTTGGAAGGTAATGAAAAACTTTATTATTATCCAAATCGCACGTTACACGCCCGTTTTATCCGTGAAGAATTGGTTGTATCGCACGTTTTTGCGGATGGAGGTAGGAAAGAAAACTTCGTTTGCACTTATGGTAATGCCAGATATTATGTTTCCAGAAAAGATTACTGTGGGAGACAATTCAATTATCGGCTATAATACAACGCTTTTAGCGCATGAATATTTAATTCGTGAGTATCGACTCGGAGAAATCATCATAGGGAATGAAGTTATGATTGGAGCGAATACGACAATTTTACCAGGTGTAACGATTGGAGATGGTGCTATCGTTTCTGCTGGCACACTTGTCCATAAAGATGTACCAGAGGGCGCTTTCGTAGGCGGAAATCCGATGCGTATTATTTATACGAAAGAGGAAATGGCCACTAGAGAAGGTTGATGTTAAAAATGTAACATTTCCCTTCTCTTTTTATGAATAAAAAGGAAATAATTGATTATAATATACTGTTTTGTTTTTTACGGAATCGTTTATACTTATAGATAGAAGAATGTGTGAACGAAGAAAACAAAAAACTGGAGGATATATGGGGAAAAATCAAAGAATATATAAGGAGAACGGACAAGTTATCTCTTTTAATCAATTAGCGGACTTCTTTTATAAAAAAGGGATGAGGGCTTATAAAGGGCAAAAATTGCAAGATGCAATTAAATATTTTCGAAGAGCGGCACAAAGCGAGAAGGAGCCGTTTATTTTATGCCAACTAGCAATAGCATTATCTGAATCTGGTGAATATCAAGAGTCGAATCAGATATTTCTAAAGCTTGTTAGATCCAATCCGGAACTTGAGCAATGCTATTATTTTATTGCAAATAATTATGCATATATGGGCTTGTTTCAACAGGCAAAAAAGTATGCAGAGCAATATTTAGAAGTTGCGGAAGAGAAGGAGTTTGTAGAAGATACGTTAGATTTGCTTGAGATTATGGAAGAAGAAGCAATGGGTGCGGAAGAGATTGAAGATGAAGATGAGTTAATTGTTATGCAGGAAGAAGCGAACCGTTACATTCGTAACGGACAATTAGAAGAGGCGATTGCTACACTAGAAGTTGTTACGAAAGAATATCCAGAATTTTGGTCGGGTCATAATAATTTAGCGATTGCACATTTCCAATCAGGTAATGTAGATCAAGCGCTTAAGTTAACAGAAATGATTTTAGAGGAAAATCCTGGTAATATTCATGCGCTTTGTAATACGCTTATTTTTCTATATTCAATTGGAGAACATAAACAAGTAGAAGCATTAGCGGGACAGCTCGTTTCAGTATATCCGATTTCATTTGAACATCGTTTGAAACTTGCAACGACGCTTGCAACAATTGGTCATTTCGAGTGTGCCTATAAATGGTTCAAAGTATTAAAGCGTCAAGGATACGAGGGAGACGTTAGTTTTTATTATTGGTTTGCATATTCTGCCTATATGATGAAAGATCAGCAAGTGGCTGAAAAAATGTGGCAACATGTAGTAGAGTTGCATCCTGATAAAAAAGGAAAAGAACCGTGGAATGCACTGAATTTAGCAGATGAAGGACAAAATCTTTTATTTGAAGAGTTACGGAAATCATTTCAGAAAAGTACAACGCTAGAAGAGAAAATGCTAGCTTTATATTTAATGAATGAGTTGTCAACACCAGAGAAGGTTGGATTCTTCTTTGATGTAACGCAAGCGAAAAATGGTGTTCCAATCGTATCGCAACTTGCAAAATATTTCTTTTTACTTAATAGTCATAAAAGCATCCCAGCTGATTTACAGCAATTTGAACAGTGCGCGCGAATCGCGGATGCATTATACAATTATACGAAAAAAGACGATGAATTAATCGAAGAGTGTTTAAACTTTTGGTTTTGTACGTTCATACGTTTATATACATCTGGAGCGACTTTTACAAATGTGTACGGTTGGTCAGCGGCAATTGAATACATTGTGCGCGGCGAACAAAGAAATAAGATGACACAGGCAGAGCTTGGTGATGTATATAATGTATCTGTAGCGACTGTACGAAAGTATGTGCAGGCTGTTAAGCGCACGCACACGTAGGATAGGCAAATCATTGGGAAAAAAGTGATGCTAACAGTATAATGAGGGTAACTTAATGTGTATGAATGAATGGGAGTGAATAGTGTGTCAGAAGAAAAAATTTATGATGTCATTATTATTGGTGCAGGACCAGCTGGTATGACAGCTGCGGTATATACATCTCGTGCGAATTTAAGCACATTGATGCTTGAGCGTGGTATTCCAGGTGGACAAATGGCAAATACAGAAGATGTAGAGAACTATCCAGGTTATGAGTCTATTTTAGGACCAGACTTATCAAATAAAATGTTTGAGCATGCGAAGAAATTTGGTGCTGAATATGCATACGGTGATGTGAAAGAAATCATCGATGGCAAAGAATACAAAACAATTATTGCTGGTAAAAAAGAATATAAAACACGTGCAATTATCGTTGCAAGCGGTGCAGAGTATAAAAAAATTGGTGTGCCAGGCGAAGCGGAACTTGGTGGCCGCGGTGTATCATATTGTGCAGTATGTGATGGTGCATTCTTTAAAGGGAAAGAACTTGTTGTTATTGGCGGCGGAGATTCTGCTGTTGAAGAGGGTGTGTTCTTAACACGCTTCGCATCAAAAGTAACGATCGTTCACCGTCGTGACACTCTTCGTGCACAGAAAATTTTACAAGATCGTGCTTTCCAAAATGAGAAAGTAGATTTCATTTGGAATCACACGATTAAAGAAATTAACGATGCAAATGGTAAAGTAGGAAGCGTAACACTTGTAGATGTAAACAGTGGAGAAGAACAAGAAGTTAAAACTGACGGCGTTTTCGTATACATCGGTATGCTACCATTATCAAAACCGTTTGTTGAGTTAGGTATTACAAATGAAAATGGTTATGTTGAAACGAACGAGCGTATGGAAACGAAAGTTCCTGGTATTTTCGCAGCCGGTGATGTTCGTGAAAAAATGCTTCGTCAAATTGTAACTGCAACAGGCGATGGTAGTATTGCAGCGCAGAGTGCACAGCACTACGTAGAAGAGTTATTAGAAGGATTAAAAACTGTAACAGAAAAATAAGGGGATTTTTCCTTTTGAGAAGAAAGCTACCGATGGGTGGCTTTCTTTTTTTGTTCAAATGTCAAACTTTTGTCAAAAATAATTAAGAATTTAATGTTTCTTATTGTTATACTAGAATTTACGGAAAAAATCACTATAAGAAATGAGGAATTTATTCAGTATGGAATGGCGTAATATATATCGTGGATTTTGTATGGGCGTTAGTGATTTAATTCCTGGTGTGAGCGGCGGAACAATCGCTGTTGTGTTAGGGATTTATGAACAATTGCTGGCAGCAATTAGCGGATTCTTTAGTCGCGAATGGAAAAAACATTTAGCATTTTTAATCCCACTTGCAGCGGGTGTAGCGGCAGCTTTTCTAACGTTAAGTCACGTTATTAAATATTTATTAGCAAATCATTATGAACCGACTCAATTTTTCTTCCTCGGTTTAATTATTAGTATATTACCGATGTTAATGAGAGAAGCGGATGCAAAGGCAACGTTTAAAGGTGGTCATATTGTCTTATTAATAATTGCAGCAATTCTTGTTGCGATAACAGCATTTTTTAAACCAGATAAGGCAGCTGATCCAATTACGACGTTAACAATTTTAAATGCAATTGGTTTATTTTTCGCAGGATGGATGGCTAGTATGGCTATGCTTCTTCCTGGAATTAGCGGATCGTTTATTTTATTAATTATTGGTGTGTACCCGACAGCAATTAACGCTTTAACTACACTCAATTTACCATTAATCGCGGTTATCGGTGCTGGCGTTATGGTTGGATTTGTTGTAAGTAGTAAAGGGATTAGCTTTTTATTAGATCGTTATAAAAGTATGACATTTGCGGCAATTATTGGACTTGTTATCGGTTCAATTGTCATTGTGTTCCCTGGCATTCCGACTGGTGGAATTTCAATTGTAAGTTCAATTATTACTTTTATTTTAGGATTTGCGGTCGTTACTTATTTCGGTAAGAAATAAGGATTTTTCGTCCCCTTAACGGTAAAAACGTTAAGGGGATTTTTATGTGCTATTCATGGGAAGTAAGGCATTTTGATTGCTTGTTATAGAAAAAATTTTTACAATTACTTAGCAAAAGGGGACTGGCACCTTCGTTGTAGCAAACTGTTTTTGATAGTATAATGAAATGAGTATGCAGTGAGAAATTTTGCTGCAAGTAGCTGAGGTGAAGAAACATGCAAAGAGTGACAAACTGTGTGTTAATTAGAGATAATGAAGTACTCTTACTCCAAAAACCTCGCCGAAATTGGTGGGTTGCACCAGGCGGAAAGATGGAGCGTGGTGAGACGGTAAGAGATTCCGTTGTTCGCGAGTATCGTGAAGAAACAGGTATTTATTTAAAGAACCCAGCATTAAAAGGGGTCTTCACCTTCGTCATCCAAGAAGGTGATAAGGTTGTTTCTGAATGGATGATGTTCTCCTTTTTAGCAACAGATTTTGCAGGAGAAAACAAATTAGAGAGCGAAGAAGGCATCATTGGTTGGCATACATTTGATAAAATTGATGACTTAGCAATGGCACCAGGAGATTATCACATTATTGATTATTTAATTAAAGGGAATGGTATAATCTACGGTACATTTGTATATACCCCAGATTTTGAGTTGCTTTCATATCGATTAGATCCGAGTTAAATCTGCAAGGAGAGGATACGATGACAGAGAATAATGATATAAAAATGGTAATTATTACAGGGATGTCTGGAGCTGGAAAAACGGTAGCGTTACAAAGTTTTGAAGATTTAGGATATTTTTGTGTAGATAATTTACCACCGATGTTATTGCCGAAGTTTATTGAACTTATGGCGGATTCAAAAGGTAAAATGAATAAAGTGGCACTCGGTATTGATTTACGTGGCCGAGAGTTTTTTGAGTATTTATGGGGAGCGCTTGATGATTTATCAGAACGTACATGGATTATCCCTCATATTTTATTTTTAGATGCGAAAGATAGCACGCTTGTAACTCGTTATAAAGAAACGAGACGTTCGCATCCACTTGCGCCAACTGGCTTGCCGTTAAAGGGAATTGAAGCTGAGCGTGGTCTATTAACTGATATGAAGGCGCGTGCGAATATTGTGCTTGATACATCAGATTTGAAACCGAAAGAATTAAGAGAAAAAATTGTTCACATATTCTCAACAGAAACTGAGCAAGCGTTCCGTGTAAATGTTATGTCATTTGGATTTAAGTACGGAATTCCAATTGACGCTGATTTAGTATTTGATGTTCGTTTTTTACCAAATCCATACTACATTCCACATATGAAGCCATTAACAGGACTGGATGAAGAAGTTTCGTCGTATGTGCTGAAATTTAATGAGACACATAAGTTTTTAGAGAAATTGACGGATCTTATTACTTTCATGCTGCCTCATTATAAAAGAGAAGGTAAGAGTCAACTTGTAATTGCGATTGGATGTACAGGGGGACAACATCGTTCTGTTACGCTTACAGAGTACCTTGGGAAACATTTGAAACCAGAGTATAGCGTTCATGTATCTCATCGTGATGTGGAGAAGAGAAAGGGCCATTAAGGGATGAAAAAAGAGAGAAAACCTAAAATTGTCATCATGGGAGGAGGAACTGGACTTTCTGTTTTATTAAGAGGATTAAAACAATATCCTGTTGATATTACGGCAGTTGTAACAGTAGCCGACGATGGAGGCAGTTCAGGTAGACTACGTGATGAGCTAGAAATTCCACCCCCAGGTGATATTCGTAACGTACTTGTTGCGTTATCGGATGTAGAACCATTAGTGGAAGCTTTATTCCAGCACCGTTTTACAACTGGAGACGGACTGAAAGGTCATGCGTTAGGAAATTTATTATTGGCAGGTATGACTTCGATTACAGGAGACTTTTACCACGCGATTACGGAGACAAGTAAAGTATTAAATGTCAGAGGACGTGTATTGCCAGCAGCGAACCAAAGTGCGGTACTTCATGCAGAGTTAGAAGATGGGGAAATTGTAACAGGTGAATCAAAGATCCCATATTTCGGGAAGAAGATTAATCGTGTCTTTTTAACTCCAGAAGATGTAGAACCGCTATATGAAACGTTGATGGAAATTAAACGGGCTGATTTACTTGTTTTCGGTCCAGGAAGTCTGTACACGAGTATATTACCGAATTTAGTTGTTAATAAAATTGGGGACGCTGTTCTTGCTGCAAAAGCAAAGAAGGTATATGTGTGTAATGTTATGACGCAAGCGGGTGAAACGATGGGGTATACTGCGTTCGATCATGTGCAGGCGTTACATGATCATTTAGGTAAACCATTTATCGACACTGCAATTGTAAATAATCGTGATATTCCTTGTGAATTACGTAAGTTATATGAGGAAGAAATGTCGGGACCAGTTGTAGTGGATACAGATCGTTTTGCTGCAAATAATATCGAAATCATTCAAGATCAATTAGCGAAGTATGATGAGCGTGTTGTAAGACATGATACATTAAAGTTAGCTTCTATTTTATATTCACTGCTATAAATGTGCGTTGCCTCGTTTGAGGTAACGCTCCTCATTCATATAGGACAAGATTTTTGTTCCAAAATAATCGTATAAGGAGGTGTTGACTGTGTCATTTGCATCGGAAACCAAGAAAGAGTTGACCAACCTTGAAATGAAGGAATGCTGTGAGAAAGCTGAATTATCAGCGTTGCTTCGAATGAACGGGTCGCTTTCTTTTTCAAACCGTCGCTTATCTATCGATATTCAAACGGAAAATGCAGCAATCGCAAGAAGGATTTATACGCTTTTGAAAAAAGGATATGATGTGACGGTAGAATTACTTGTTCGTAAAAAAATGCGATTGAAGAAAAATAATGTATATATCGTGCGGCTTGTTGAGAAGTCTCGCGAAATATTAGCAGATCTTCGTATTGTTCGAGATGACTTTTCGTTAATTCGAAATATATCGCAGGAATTAATCGAGAAGAAATGTTGTAAACGATCGTATTTACGAGGTGCATTTTTAGCAGGTGGTTCAGTAAATAACCCAGAAACATCATCTTATCATTTAGAGATCTTTTCGTTATATAAGGAACATAATGATTCTATATGTGAACTGATGAACGGATTTGATTTAAATAGTAAGACGTTGGAAAGAAGAAAAGGGTACATTACGTATTTGAAAGAAGCTGAGAAAATTACAGAGTTTTTAAATATTATAGGTGCTCATAATGCACTTTTAAGATTTGAAGATATTCGAATTGTTCGCGATATGCGTAATTCAGTAAATCGTTTAGTTAACTGTGAAACAGCTAATTTAAATAAAACAATTGGTGCAGCGCTAAGGCAAATCGAGAATATCCGCTATATTGACGAGACGGTTGGGCTTGATATTTTGCCAGATAAATTAAGAGAAATTGCACAGTTACGAAGAGATTATCAAGATGTAACATTGAAAGAGTTAGGTGAGATGGTATCCGGGGGGAAAATTAGTAAATCGGGTATTAATCATCGTTTGCGTAAAATCGATGATATTGCAGAGAAATTACGCGCGGGGGAAACAGTAGCAAAAAAATAAGAGGTTAAAGGGGAAATGGAGCTGTGGTTCAAAAATTGGTTAAAGTTGCATTAAAAAACGGCTTACAAGCACGTCCGGCTGCGTTGTTTGTACAAGAGGCAAATCGCTTTCATTCTGATATTTTCATTGAGAAAGATGGAAAGACAGTTAATGCAAAGAGCATAATGGGGATTATGAGCTTAGCAATCGGAACTGGTAGCATGATTACAATCACAACAGAAGGTTCAGATGCAGAGGAAGCTTTAGAAGCCTTAGCTGCATATGTACAATAAATGGCTATCGCGCATGTGCGATAGCTTTTTTGTTTTGTTACTTGCGGGCATTCTGATTTGTGCGGGCTAACAATAAGTGGGGGTATGTTGGTGGTTCATGCTTGTCGGGAATTGTCGGTAAGTCGATATGTTGTGTCGAAACGTCGATATATTTAAAGAATCGCCGATATAATTTGAGTTGTGTTCGATATAATTGAAAAATCGCTGATATATCTCGGTGAATACTAGGCGGGGTATGTGAGCGGGAGTACATGATAAAAAAGCGCCCTGTAATAGGGCGCTTCCGCTTTTAGTTATATCTAGCTCCAGCGGCTAGAATGTTCGGTGGCTTCGCTTCTTCCGTCGAGGTAAAAAGCACCTCTTTGTCAGAAGCTCCATCCTCCTCACATTCTGAACGAGCCACTTCCGCTTTTAGTTATATCCAGCTCCAGCGGCTAGAATCTCCGGTTGTTTCGCCCCTTCATTCGAGGCAAAAAGCGCCTCGAATGAAGGAGCTCCAACACCCTGCGATTCTGAACGAGCCGCTTCTGCTTTTAGTATATCTAGCTCCAGCGGCAAGCTCTTCGTGTCTAAGAACCTTCCGCATAAGAAGGCAAAAAGCGCCTTTTATGCGAAAGAACCTTAGCCAGTCAGAGCTGAACGAGCCGTTTCCGCTTTAAATCTATTAACGATTTGTAAAGATTTTATCGATTAAACCGTATTCTAGAGCTCTTTCTGCTGTCATGAAGTTGTCGCGGTCTGTGTCGCGTTGTAGAACTTCAAGTGGTTGACCTGTACGGTCAGCAAGAATTTGGTTTAATTTTTCACGTAAGAATAGGATACGTTTTGCAGCGATTTCGATTTCAGTCGCTTGACCTTGTGCTCCGCCAAGTGGTTGGTGAATCATAACTTCACTGTTTGGAAGTGCGTAACGTTTTCCTTTTTCACCTGCTGCAAGTAAGAATGCACCCATAGATGCAGCCATACCGATACAGATTGTTGATACTTGTGGTTTAATAAACTGCATTGTATCGTAAATTGCCATACCAGCTGTGATAGAACCACCAGGGCTGTTGATATAGATGTGAATATCTTTTTCTGGATCTTGAGATTCCAAGAATAAAAGCTGGGAAACGATTGAGTTTGCTACGTTGTCATCAATTGCACTACCAAGCATAATGATGCGGTCTTTTAATAGTCGAGAGTAAATATCGTAAGCGCGTTCTCCACGATTTGTTTGTTCAATTACTGTAGGAATTAAATTCATCTGTTATTTCCTCCTTCTAAAGCTTTCTTAGTCTTATAATACAATTATGGTCAATAAAGGTCAAACGAAACCACTTTAAATCAAAAAAATATGTAGTTGTACCATGATTTATTCGCTATGTTTTTGAAATTCCCTGCTTATGTATCTTCAACATCATAACCGAATTACATAAATTTAAACGTGATTAAAGGTGTAGAAAAGGCAAAAGAACGCCTTTTGTATAGAAGCGTTCTTTCATTCTTTATTCTTTTAAAAGATAGGTTACTCTATTTAAAATTTTCTCGATTTGTTTTGCGTTGTTACTATACATATCACTTGCTGATTTTGATTTCGTTTCTAGAGAGAATAATTCAAGATCAGCATGGCATTTCTTTAAGGATGCTAATAATAAAGGCTTGTTTTGAGGAGAAGGCATTTGGAGTTTATCATTATATATATCGATAGTAAGTTGTCCATACGAATCAACTTGACCGAGAAAGACATTCTCAATGACAACGCCGAGTTTTTCTAGTTCAGAATGTAACCAAGCACGGTTATGTCCACTTGCTGAAAGAGGTTCATCTAGTACATTTCCATCCATAATAACAGTTTGTGGTTCTTTTTCATTCGGTACTTTTAAACCGATGTCTTTTGCTGTGAGTGGTTGGCGATCTTTCTTCAGTAATACATTTAACTCTCCGCTCGGTTCTAATACTGCAAATTCAACATCAGCTACGCTGAACGCATCTTTTCCCCGGAGTAGTTCAAGTAATTCGTCACTTGTATATTTTTCTTTCTTTAAGTTATCTTCGAGTATTTTTCCATCTTTTATTAATACGGTAGATTTCCCTTCAAAGAAGTCCCGAGCTGTTTTGTTCTTTAAGGAGAGGATTCCTGTGAAAAAAGGTACCACAGCGAAAATGAGTATCGCAAAGACGCCGTGGAAAAATTTTGAATCGAGCCCTGTAGATACTTGGGCAGCGATGTCACCGATTGTCATTCCAGCTATGTATTCAAAAAAGGAGAGCTGAGAGATTTGTCTTTTCCCTAACCATTTCGTAATAGCGAATAAAATGATTAATATAAATACAGAACGAAGAATGACAAGTGCCCATTCAGGTAGGTGAGACATAGCGATTTCCTCCAGTCTGCTTAAAAACCTTTATATTGAGGTTCTTCACGTTCTAATACTGAAACTCTATCCTTTAGATCAGCGATGACGCTGTCCATTTCTAACATACATTCATGAAAGACGCGTTTTGTTTCTTCGTCTTCTGAATTTAGCGAAAGGGAACTTAAGCTTGCTTGAGCGCCCCTTAAACTAGCGAGGCATGTTTTTACACTAGCGATAACAGTCATGAAAACACCTCTTATCCTTTCGGTTTAAATAGCAATGCTCCGATGAATCCGAAAATGATAGCGGCTGATACACCAGCACTCGTTACTTTAAACATACCGGTAATTACGCCGACGATTCCGTGTTTAGCCGCTTCTTCCATCGCACCGTGAACGAGGGCATTGCCAAAGCTTGTAATTGGTACTGTTGCCCCGGCCCCAGCGAAGTCAATTAGTGGTTCATACAAATTGAATCCATCTAATATAGCTCCAGCAACAACGAGTGTTGCCATTGTATGTGCAGGTGTAAGTTTACCGACATCAAACATAAGTTGTCCAATTACGCATATAAGGCCACCAATAACGAAAGCCCAGAAAAAAATCATTGCGTTGCACCTCCAAATTCAATCGAAACAGCGTGAGCGATACACGGAATCGTTTCTTCTTGTTGGAATGTAAGAGGGGATAGTAAAGCACCTGTTGCAACGACAAGTATTTTATTAAATTCTCCTCTTTTCATTCGGTTTAATAAATGCCCGTAAACGACTGTTGCGGAACATCCAGGACCACTTCCACCAGCTATGACAGGTTGTCCTTCTCTATAAATGATGATTCCGCAATCTTGAAATTGCTCGCTCTTTACTTTTGTTCCGTGTTTATGTAGCAGGTCGTAAGCAATTTGGCGACCAACATGTCCAAGGTCACCTGTTACGATTAAGTCGTAATAAGAGGCGTCGATTTGTCGTTCGCGTAAATGGGCTTCAATTGTATCGACAGCAGCTGGAGCCATCGCGCCTCCCATATTAAATGGATCTGTTAATCCCATATCAATAACCCGACCAATCGTTGCAGATGTTACTCTTGGACCATCTCCTGTATCACTTAAAATAGCTGCGCCTGCACCCGTCACTGTCCACTGGGCGGTAGGAGGTTTCTGACCACCATATTCAGTTGGATATCGGAATTGTTTTTCAACGGCAGCGTTATGGCTTGATGCACCGGTTAATAAATATTTTGCACCTTTTGCATTTACGATACTTGCTCCGAGTGCTAATCCTTCCATAGAAGTAGAGCAAGCTCCGAATAATCCGAGATAAGGTGTTCCGAGTGTACGACATGCAAAGCTCGTTGGAGTTATTTGATTAATTAAGTCTCCAGCGAGGACGAATTGAATATCATCTTTCCTAAGTCTGGCTTTTTCTGTAGCGCGGCTACAAGCCTCTTCAAACAAAATTTTATGTGCTTTTTCATAGGAATCTTGTCCGAGCCATAAATCTTCATGCAGGGTATCGAAGTCTTCAGGGATTTTTCCATTTGCTTCAAATGGGCCGCCGACTACACCTGTTGAAATGATAACTGGTTTGTTTTCGAATACCCATGTTCGGTGTCCTTGTAACATTTACAGCCCTCCCCATTGAAAGAGAATCGTTTTAATAAGAGCGATGACAAAAGCTGAAAATACGCCAAATAAGATGACCGATCCTGCTAGTTTAAACATGTTACCACCAACACCGAGAACGAAGCCTTCTGTACGGTGTTCAATACATGCGGCAATAACAGAGTTACCAAATCCAGTAACGGGAACTGCGGTACCAGCACCAGCAAATTGTCCCAGGCGATCGTAGACGCCAAATCCCGTCAGTAGCATGGAGATAAAAATAAGAGTTGCAACGGTAGGGTTCCCGGCAGAGCGTTCAGTGAAATCAAAATACGTAATATAAAAGGTGGAAATCAGTTGGCCTATTAGACAAATGAATCCCCCGACGAGAAAAGCTTTTATACAATTTTTTAAAACGGGGCGCTTCGGTTCGCGCTGTTGTTCAAATTTTTTATATTCTTGTTGTACAGGTGTTAAATTTTTATCTTTACTAGACATTTGAATCCTTCCTTTTCTTTTAAAAAGCTTAAATATTAGATCCCATTTCTGATTGAATGAGTTTCAATTGTTTTTTGATCCCATCTTTACTTACTTTCTTTTTCTTAATTTTGTTTTCAAGTTCTTCTATGAGCATAAAAATCTTTTTGTCTGTACTTACACGAATATCGAGAGTAGGATTTTCATCACTTAGTTTTTTTTTTAATTTACTTCGTAAAGGTTTTAAACCAAATCTTTCGTGATGTTCAGGCTTGACGGCTATGTAAAGATCTAAATTTGTATTAACTGCGGTAGCTTCTATAATTCCCTCCATAGCAAGAGCTTTTTTCTTAGCGTCTTGCGATATAGATTGATTAAATGATTCTGTACTCATTTTTGTTAATTTAGGGCCCTTGTCTTCTTCCGTTCGTTTAGCTTCTTCTTTTTTTACCTTTTTATCTAACGGGCTATTATCACATCCGGTAAGTGAACCGAATAGGAGCATAAATAACGCGGTTATGATTCCAAGTTTTCGCATTATAATCATTCCATTTCTATTGCAATATGTAATGTGATAGAAAAAGGATGACTGCATATCATCCTTTTTCTATTTCACAGCAAGATTGACTCGTTATTGCTGTGTGTATTGTGGTTCTTCTTGCTGAACTTCTTCAACACGTGGGTTTAAAGAATCGATAATTGTTTGTGTTTGCTGCGCAGCTGTTTGGAAAAGTTGCTTTGCTTGTTGGTTATCCGTATCAAGAGCGAATCCCTCTAAGCTAGCTTGTGCACTTTTTAATCCAGAAACAGTTTGCTTTAGTTTAGTAATTACAGTCATTGAATGAAGCCCCCTTTGGAATATCAATTCAAAGATTATAATTTGTGAGTTGAGGTGAATTTATGATTGGAAAATTTAGGTTTGTTATACGTGTAGATTACAATTTTGTAATGAATATGTAAGGATAAGCGATAGTGGAAAAAACCTTTTTCTCCTAGAATAAAGAACGTAAAGCAAGTTAAAAGGATATGTTAAGGAGAGAAAAATGAAGAAATTATTATTAGGTTTAATTGGAATTTTTATATTAGTTATTGGTGTGGCAAGCTTTTCTCATAATGAGGTGACTGATAGATATAATCCGCTTGTGAAAGAAGACTTTGTATATGTAAAAGCGAAAGAGTCTGGCCGACTATCCACAGTTGGAGAGGTAGCTGGAGACTATAAACTTACTGGTTATTACACTTCAGGTGAAGGAAGAGATGTTAAGTTTTATGCACCTCGTGGGCTTAGAGAGGGAGCGTATGTAAAGGTTAAAACAAAAGGTGAATATATTGAAACATACCAAGAAGTACAGCCGAATGAGATTCCAAAAGAGATTAAAGAGAAACTAGATAAAGTGAAACTTTAATCAGTGGAGGTTTTGTTCATCCTCACTGATTATTAGCCCTCACCAATCAGGCGTTTACAGGTAGCAGGGCTCCCACCTAACTTCTTTGCTCCAGCTGAGTTTTGAGGTGGGAGTCTTACTGCCCACAAATGGCGGGATAAATAAGACAGATAAGAATGGCCTCCTAAATGTAAAAATCAGGAGGCGTTTTTATGCAGAAAATAGCGTACATATAATGCGTTATCAAAGAGTTTTTGTTGATTTAAATGGTTTTTATTGCTATTATTATGAGAAGAAAATGAAGTCTGTTTTATAATCATGCGCCCATAGCTCAGTCGGATAGAGCGGTGGTTTCCGGTACCACGTCTGCCGGGGGTTCGAATCCCTCTGGGCGCGTAAAAAGGTCCTAACTTACATTTGTAAGTTAGGACCTTTTTTTATTTCTCTCTTGTTATATCTGGTAGTAAGATTTACTATTAGTATGTGGTAATAATTTTTTGTACGTTATTATTTTATTTCAATATTATTCAAATTTCGGTTGTAAGTTGTAAATCTCATTAATACATATAAATTAATAATATTTTGGAATGGGTGTCTGTGATAGCATTCTCCTTTTACCAAACTTATTGTACAATAGAAACAAGGGGGAGATTAGTTTGAAGGCAAGTCTTTTACAAGAACAAAGCTTACGTTTGGCAATGACACAAGAGTTAAGGCAAGCGATTACAATGCTCCAGTATAATGTACAAGAATTATCGGAGTTTTTATATGAGCAATCGTTAGAGAATCCCCTTATTGAGTTAGGTGGTTTTGAGAGGGAGAAGAAAAAGAGCTCTAACAACAGTAAAAGTACCAGCAAACAAGTCGAGAATCAGATGGAAATCTACAGTGTGGATTCAACAACGATTCAGCAACATTTATTAAATCAAATACAGTATTATAAAATAGAAGAAGAAGAGCGAAAAGTAGCTTCCTTCATTATTATGAACATGGATGGAAATGGGTATTTACAAGAAACGAATGAAGAGTTAGCAGATCTCCTTTCCGCACCGATTCATGTAGTCGACCGCTCTGTTGAGCTTGTCCAATCACTCGAGCCAGCAGGGGTAGGGGCACGTAATATTCGGGAATGTCTAACTTTGCAATTGAAGCGCTTACAAAGACGAAATGGATTAGCGGAAGAGATTATAGAGGATCACTTTGCTTATTTCGTGAAGAAAGATTGGCGAAAACTCGTTCAAGTGCTGAAGTGTAGTAATGAGGAATTGCAGAGTGCGGTAAATTGTATAACGTCATTACAACCAAAGCCAGGTCTTGCATTTTCTTCTGATAAACCACTTTATATTGTGCCTGATATGGCGGTGAAAAAAGATGGTGATCGTCTCGTTTTACAAATGAATGAGAGAAATATGCCAAGAATTGAAATTCACTCTGAGTATAGTGCACTTCTAAATAATAGTGAAAGTGAAGTTGCTTCTTACGTATCGGAGAAATATCAGCATGTGCAATGGATTATGCGCAGTTTGAAACAGAGAAAACAAACGCTCTTACAAGTAATGGGCATTATAATGGAAAAACAGCGTGATTTCTTCTGGGAAGGTCCAGAATATTTAAAACCGCTCGCTTTAAAAGAAGTAGCAGAAGAATTAAGTGTGCATGAATCTACAATTAGTCGTGCAACGCGAAATAAATATGTGCAAACACCACACGGCTTATTTGAGATGAAATCGTTCTTTAGCAATGCCGTTTCGACTACTGAAGATGAAGCAGTTTCTACAAAGCGTGTAAAACAATTTATTCAAAAACTTGTTGAAGCGGAGAATAAGAAGAAGCCACTTTCAGATCAAAAGATTTCAAAATTATTAGAAGAAGAGCATGAAATCGTTATTTCTCGAAGAACAGTGGCGAAGTATAGAGAACAAATGCATATTCCAGCGTCGTCATTACGAAAAACGATCGGATAGGTGAAGAAGATGAAAGTTGTACTGTATACAAAAAAAGATTGTGGCCTTTGCGTGCAGGCGAAACAAGTTTTACAGGAAGTACAATGTGAATATTCTTTTCAAATCGAGGAAATAGATATATATGAAGATAATGACCTTTTGGAGAAATATCATTTAATGATTCCGGTTGTAGAAATAGGCGGAAAACAGGTAGAATATGGTAACATTCACAAAGGTGTCATAATAAACTATATAAACAATGCAGTTAAGAGTTGAATAAGTTTCTATCTCCTGTTACAATAATACACGTAGCAGGGATTATTTTTTTAACCTATGTGGGACATAAAATGTCACTACGGGACACAAAGTGACCACAAGGGGAAATGAACCAATGTAGTGAGGAGAAAAGATATGCGCTCATGGATTCAGAACACAAAAAAATTATTACCTGATCTGCTACCTGTTATGCAAACGAGAATGCAAATTCTTCAATACATCAGGCTCATGCAGCCGATTGGAAGAAGGAACTTATCAGCAAGTCTCGGTATGACAGAACGAGTATTGCGAAGTGAAGTTCAAGTTTTGAAAGAACAAAACTTAGTTCACGTCGCTTCTTCTGGAATGACTTTGACAGAAGAAGGAACAGCTTTAGTTCTTGCTTTGGAAGACTTTATGAAAGAAATTTCCGGGTTAAAGGTTTTAGAAAAACAACTTAAGGAAACATTAGACTTGGATGAAGTTTTCGTTGTCCCTGGTGATAGTGATGAATCACCTTGGGTCAAACTGGAGATGGGCCGTGCTTGTGTGACTTGTATAAAAGACCGTCTGACAGTGAATAATATCGTTGCTGTGGCTGGAGGAACTACGCTAGCTGCTGCTGCGGACATGATGCAACTTGATTGCAAAGATTTACATATGCTATTTGTCCCAGCACGTGGTGGAATTGGAGAAGGTGTTGAGTTAGAAGCCAATACCATTTGCGCCAAAATGGCACAAAATACGATGAGTAATTATCGCTTATTGTATGTTCCGGATCACGTTAGTAGCGAAGCATATGCGTCCATTGTAACAGAGCCCTCCGTGAAAGAAGTTCTTGAGTTGATTCGATCTTCCAATATCGTCATTCATGGAATTGGTGATGCGTTAACAATGGCACGTCGCAGAAATACTTCAGAAGCAGATTGGTTAAAGATTCAGGCAAGCGAAGCAGTTGGCGAAGCTTTCGGTTACTACTTTAATGAACAAGGAAATGTTGTTCATAAAGTAAGAACGGTTGGTATGCAACTTGAAGATTTACAAAATGTATCTCACGTTGTTGCAGTCGCTGGAGGTTCTTCAAAGGCAAAGGCAATACAGGCTGTAATAAAGCAAGGGCACACTTCAATTCTAATTACAGATGAAGGTGCAGCAAAACAGTTAACAAAGGGTATTACCCTTTAAATATAATCCCCCAAGGAGGAAATTCAAATGACTAAAATTGGTATTAATGGATTTGGACGTATCGGACGTAACGTATTCCGCGCAGCTCTTAACAACTCTGAGGTAGAAGTAGTAGCAATCAACGACTTAACAGATGCTAAAACATTAGCTCACCTTTTAAAATATGACACAGTTCACGGAACTTTAAATGCAGAAGTATCTGCTAACGAAAACAGCATCGTTGTTAACGGTAAAGAAATTAAAGTTATCGCTGAGCGTGACCCAGCTCAATTACCATGGAGCGACTACGGAGTAGAAGTAGTAGTAGAATCTACTGGCCGTTTCACTAAAAAATCAGATGCTGAGAAACACTTAGGTGGATCAGTTAAGAAAGTTATCATCTCAGCTCCAGCTTCTGACGAAGATATCACTGTAGTTATGGGTGTTAACCACGAACAATACGATGCAGCTAACCACAACGTAGTATCTAACGCTTCTTGTACTACAAACTGTCTAGCTCCATTTGCTAAAGTATTAAACGAAAAATTCGGCGTAAAACGCGGAATGATGACAACAATTCACTCTTACACTAACGACCAACAAATCTTAGACTTACCACACAAAGATTTACGTCGTGCTCGTGCAGCAGCTGAAAACATGATCCCAACATCTACTGGTGCTGCTAAAGCTGTAGCATTAGTATTACCAGAACTTAAAGGTAAATTAAACGGTGGCGCTGTACGTGTTCCAACTGCTAACGTTTCTCTTGTTGACTTAGTTGTTGAACTTGACAAAGAAGTAACAGTTGAAGAAGTAAACGCAGCATTCAAAGCAGCTTCTGAAGGCGAATTAAAAGGTATCCTTGGATACAGCGAAGAGCCATTAGTATCTATCGACTATAACGGATGTACAGCTTCTTCTACAATCGATGCATTATCTACAATGGTAATGGAAGGTAACATGGTTAAAGTACTTTCTTGGTACGATAACGAAACTGGTTACTCTAACCGCGTAGTAGACTTAGCAGCATACATGACTTCTAAAGGTCTTTAATTCTTAAGTATATAAGTAATCAATGACAAAACGAGGGAGAGGGTTTGTTCCCTCTCTCTCTTCTTTCGTTTTAGAAGCAAATGTGTTAAGCTTTTGAATGGGTTTTGTCAATCCTAACTAGTAGTCGGAGGGAAATCCAATGAACAAAAAATCAATTCGTGACGTAGATTTAAAAGGTAAGCGTGTATTTTGCCGCGTTGATTTCAACGTACCTATGAAAGAAGGCAAAATTACAGATGAAACTCGTATCCGTGCAGCTCTTCCTACAATTCAATATTTAGTAGAGCAAGGTGCGAAAGTAATTTTAGCAAGTCATTTAGGCCGTCCAAAAGGTCAAGCAGTAGAAGAATTACGTCTTACTCCAGTAGCAGCACGTTTAGGCGAGCTTCTTGGTAAAGATGTTAAAAAAGCGGACGAAGCATTCGGACCAGTTGCACAAGAAATGGTTGCAGCAATGAACGAAGGCGACGTATTAGTTCTTGAAAACGTACGTTTCTATGCGGGCGAAGAAAAGAACGATGCAGAACTTGCGAAAGAATTTGCAGCTCTTGCTGATATCTTCGTAAACGATGCATTCGGTGCAGCTCACCGTGCTCACGCTTCTACAGCAGGAATCGCAGACTACCTACCAGCAGTATCTGGTTTATTAATGGAAAAAGAGTTAGATGTATTAGGTAAAGCACTTTCTAACCCAGAACGTCCATTCACAGCTATCATCGGTGGTGCGAAAGTAAAAGATAAAATCGGTGTAATTCGTCATCTATTAGACAAAGTAGATAACCTAATCATCGGTGGCGGACTTGCTTACACATTCGTTAAAGCATTAGGTCATGAAATTGGTCAATCTCTATGTGAAAATGACAAGATTGAACTAGCTAAAGAATTTATGCAACTTGCAAAAGAAAAAGGCGTAAACTTCTACATGCCAGTTGATGTTGTAATCACTGAGGAATTCTCTGAAACTGCAACAACTCAAATCGTTGGTATCGACTCTATCCCTTCTACATGGGAAGGCGTGGACATCGGTCCTAAAACACGTGAAATTTATGCAGATGTAATTAAAAACTCTAAGCTTGTTGTATGGAATGGACCAATGGGTGTATTCGAAATGACTCCATTCGCAGAAGGTACAAAAGCAGTAGGACAAGCATTAGCAGATGCAGAAGATACATACTCTGTTATCGGCGGTGGTGACTCTGCAGCAGCTGTTGAAAAATTCGGTATGGCTGATAAAATGAGCCACATTTCTACTGGCGGCGGTGCGTCATTAGAATTCATGGAAGGTAAAGAACTTCCAGGTGTAGTGTGTCTTAACGACAAATAAGTAGCAGCCAAAGAAAAAGGACGGTGCAAAGCATGCGTAAACCAATTATCGCAGGTAACTGGAAAATGAATAAAACTCTATCTGAAGCAGTTAGCTTCGTAGAGGAAGTTAAAGGTCAAATCCCAGCAGCTTCAGCTGTTGATGCAGTAGTTTGCTCTCCAGCTCTATTTTTAGAGCGCTTAGTAGCGGCAACTGAAGGAACTGACTTACAAGTAGGTGCACAAAACATGCACTTCGAAAAAAATGGTGCATTCACTGGCGAAATTAGCCCAGTAGCACTTAGCGACTTAAAAGTAGGCTACGTAGTACTTGGCCACTCTGAGCGTCGTGAAATGTTTGCTGAAACAGACGAATCAGTAAATAAAAAGACTCTTGCAGCATTTGAACATGGTTTAACACCAATCGTATGTTGTGGTGAGACTTTAGAAGAGCGCGAAAGCGGAAAAACATTTGATCTAGTAGCAGGTCAAGTGACAAAAGCACTTGCAGGTTTAACAGAAGAGCAAGTTAAAGCAACTGTTATCGCTTATGAGCCAATCTGGGCTATCGGTACAGGTAAATCTTCTTCTTCTGCAGATGCAAATGAAGTATGTGCGCACATCCGTAAAGTTGTTGCAGGAGCTGTTTCTCCAGAAGCTGCAGAAGCTGTTCGTATTCAATACGGCGGTAGCGTAAAACCAGAAAACATTAAAGAGTATATGGCACAATCTGACATCGACGGCGCTTTAGTCGGCGGTGCTAGCTTAGAGCCTGCTTCGTTCTTAGGTCTTCTGGGGGCGGTAAAATGAGAAAGCCAACAGCTTTAATCATCCTTGACGGTTTCGGACTACGTGAAGAAACTCACGGGAATGCTGTAGCACAAGCTAAAAAACCTAATTTTGATGGTTACTGGAACAAATTCCCTCATACAACGCTTACAGCTTGTGGTGAGGAAGTAGGTCTTCCAGAAGGTCAAATGGGTAACTCTGAGGTTGGTCACTTAAATATCGGTGCTGGCCGCATAGTATATCAAAGCTTAACACGCGTAAACGTTGCAATTCGTGAAGGTGAGTTCGATCAGAACGAAACGTTCCAAAATGCAATTAAAAGCGTGAAAGAAAAAGGTACTGCTCTTCATTTATTCGGTTTACTTTCTGATGGTGGTGTGCACAGTCACATGAACCATATGTTTGCTCTTCTTCGTTTAGCAGCAAAAGAAGGCGTGGAGAAAGTTTATATCCATGCATTCTTAGATGGCCGCGATGTTGGACCACAAACAGCAAAAGGTTATATCGATGCAACAAATGAAGTAATTAAAGAAACAGGAGTAGGACAATTCGCGACTATCTCTGGTCGTTATTACTCCATGGACCGTGACAAGCGTTGGGATCGCGTAGAAAAATGTTACCGTGCTATGGTGAATGGTGAAGGCCCTACTTATAAATCAGCAGAAGAGTGTGTAGAAGACTCTTATGCAAATGGTATCTATGATGAATTCGTATTGCCGTCTGTAATTGTTAACGAAGATGACACGCCAGTTGCAACAATCAATGATGATGATGCAGTTATCTTCTATAACTTCCGTCCAGACCGTGCAATTCAAATTGCTCGTGTATTTACAAACGAAGATTTCCGTGAGTTCGATCGTGGTGAAAAAGTACCTCACATTCCTGAATTCGTTTGTATGACACACTTCAGTGAAACTGTAGATGGTTACGTGGCATTCAAGCCAATGAATCTTGATAACACTTTAGGTGAAGTTGTTGCGCAAGCGGGATTAAAGCAACTTCGCATCGCGGAAACTGAAAAGTATCCGCACGTTACATTCTTCTTTAGCGGTGGTCGTGAGGCTGAATTCCCAGGAGAAGAGCGTATCTTAATTAACTCACCGAAGGTTGCAACGTATGACTTGAAACCTGAAATGAGCATTTACGAAGTAACGGACGCTTTAGTAAATGAAATCGAAAATGATAAACATGATGTTATCATTCTTAACTTTGCAAACTGTGATATGGTTGGCCATTCTGGGATGATGGAACCAACAATTAAAGCAGTAGAAGCAACTGACGAATGTTTAGGAAAAGTTGTAGAAGCGATTCTTGCAAAAGATGGTGTAGCACTTATTACTGCTGACCATGGTAATGCTGATCAGGAGTTAACTGCTGATGGCGGGCCTATGACAGCTCATACAACTAACCCGGTTCCTTTCATCGTTACAAAAAATGATGTAGAGCTTCGTGAAGGTGGTATTTTAGGAGATATCGCTCCAACAATGCTTACGCTTTTAAATGTGGAACAACCGAAAGAAATGACAGGTAAAACAATTATTAAATAATTTGCTTATATAAAAAGGAGAGAATTTATTATGTCAACAATTATTGATGTTTATGCTCGCGAAGTCCTTGACTCTCGTGGTAACCCAACTGTAGAAGTAGAAGTTTACACAGAAAGCGGCGCTTTCGGACGCGCTATCGTACCAAGTGGTGCATCTACTGGTGAGCACGAAGCAGTAGAATTACGTGACGGTGACAAATCTCGTTACCTTGGTAAAGGTGTTATGAACGCAGTAAACAACGTTAACGAAGCAATCGCTCCAGAAATCGTTGGTTTCGACGTAACTGACCAAGCTGGTATCGACCGTGCTATGATCGAATTAGATGGCACTCCAAACAAAGGTAAACTAGGCGCTAACGCTATCCTTGGTGTATCTATGGCAGTAGCTCACGCAGCAGCTGACTTCGTAGGTCTTCCATTATACCGTTACCTTGGTGGATTCAATGCAAAACAATTACCAACTCCAATGATGAACATCATCAACGGTGGTTCTCACGCTGATAACAACGTTGACTTCCAAGAGTTCATGATCTTACCAGTTGGTGCTCCAACATTCAAAGAATCAATCCGTATGGGTGCTGAAGTATTCCATGCACTTAAAGCTGTATTACATGACAAAGGTCTTAACACTGCAGTAGGTGACGAAGGTGGATTCGCTCCAAACCTTGGTTCTAACCGTGAAGCTCTAGAAGTAATCATCGAAGCTATCGAAAAAGCTGGTTACAAAGCTGGCGAGAACGTATTCTTAGGAATGGACGTTGCTTCTTCTGAGTTCTACAACAAAGAAACTGGTAAATATGACCTTGCAGGCGAAGGCCGTACTGGCTTAACTTCTGCAGAAATGGTTGATTTCTACGAAGAGCTTTGCAAAGACTTCCCAATCATCTCTATTGAAGATGGTTTAGACGAAAACGACTGGGATGGTCACAAATTATTAACTGAGCGTATCGGTGATAAAGTACAATTAGTTGGTGACGACTTATTCGTAACTAACACTCAAAAACTTGCTGAAGGTATCGAAAAAGGTATCTCTAACTCAATCTTAATTAAAGTTAACCAAATCGGTACTTTAACTGAGACTTTCGAAGCTATCGAAATGGCTAAACGTGCTGGTTACACAGCAGTTGTATCTCACCGTTCTGGTGAAACTGAAGATGCTACAATCGCTGACATCGCAGTTGCAACTAACGCTGGCCAAATCAAAACTGGTTCTATGAGCCGTACTGACCGTATTGCTAAGTACAACCAATTATTACGCATCGAAGACGAACTAGGCGAAATCGCTGTTTACGATGGTTTAAAATCTTTCTACAATATCAAACGATAATTGCAGAAAATAACGACAGACCGTGAGAAATCACGGTCTGTTTTTTTGTTAAAATTTTTCACCTGTCATAAGCGACATGAAATGTTTAAAGAAGCGGTTATAATCAAAATCAATTGCGATTTGCTGACTCGGCCAATCAATAAATGGATTCGGCTGAGCTAAAGATCGAAACTCTCCAATACTTGCCCCCTGTGCATAAGATTCTGTCATGACAACAATTGGTGACTGGTGATAAGTGAACATAGAGTTATCAAATAAAGCTAGTATTGGTATTGTGTCATGAAATGGACTTCCCTTTAAATGCGGCAAGATATCTTTATAATATCCGTAGTAATAATGGTCGAATAACGGTTTGACAAGTGGGGCTTTTCCTTTTGCGTCAATGTACTCAGCCATTTCTGGTGTAATGACGGAATACTGGGTTACGTTTAATGGGTATATGTACATGCTAGCTGCGGATTGAAGGACTATATTAGCAGCAGTAGGATCGCCATAAAAGTTTGCTTCTGAAATAGGGGTAACGTTACCGGGATGCAAAAAGGCACCACCCATTACGTAATAAGATTTAATTTGCTTCATTAACTGTTTACATACAATGAATAAAATTGCTAGGGAGGTAAGTCTTCCTAAACTTACAATGATTAATTCATCTTTATACTGTTCAATAAGAGGAATAACTTCGAAAAAATTCTCCATTTCTCCGTTAGTCACATTTTTCTTAGGGATAATTGGCCCGAGCCCCTGCTTCCCATGTACATCCGTAAAGAAAGCAGGAGGGGAACCAGTAAGAGGACGTTCTGAACCACCGAATATCTTAATGTTTCTATTCTTTATTTCATGCTTAAGAAAATGAGCATTTTGCACGGCCATTTCTTTTGGAACATTGCCGTAATCTGCAACAATACCAATGATTTCTATTTCATCGATAAAGAATGCTAAGAGAAGAGCCATCGTATCATCAATTCCAGGATCACAAAAAATGAGAACCTTTTTTGGCATATGTTCACCACCTATCTTATTTATATATATGTAAGATTTGGGATGAGAAGAATAAAAAGATTATTTTCTTAAAATAATAACCCCTTAAATTCAGAAAATATAAACTTTACATAATAGGTCAAGGTTTTTGACGTAAAATTCATTCGGAAACACAGTCATATCAAGGGTGTAAGCGTATATCATGCCGGTTTTTTGTTGTTGATTTGATAAATTGCAGCTTTTTACAATTTATACTATGATAAAGATATTAACAGAAGATCGTATAAACATGAGGGATGATGAACATGAAATTTACAAAGATTCTTGTCCAAATTGCTGCTCTTTACGTGTTTTATATGGTTGGAAATTGGGTTCAAGAAATGTTAAATATGCCCATTCCGGGAAGTTTGATTGGGATGTTTTTCTTACTTGTTTTACTTAGCCTAAAAGTACTTCCAGTGAAATGGTTTGATTTAGGAGCAGAAACACTCGTTGCTATTATGCCGTTTTTATTAATTCCGCCAACGCTTGGCCTAATGAATTACGGTGCTTTTTTTATGAGTAAAGGAATTTCTCTTTTCATTACAGTTATAGCGAGTACATTTTTAATTATTATTGTCGCAGGACATACAGGACAATACCTTGCGAATAGAAAGGAAAAAGAGACACAATGAGCCAAATATTAATCGGAATCGGTTGGGTTCTTTTTACGGTGCTATTATATCAATTATCTAAAAAAATCTATAAATTATTTCCAACACCATTTACCATTCCAATGCTTGTAGCGACAGGATTAATGGCTTTCTTATTTATAGTGCTTGATATACCATATCAAAATTATATGGAAAGTGGTGGTGGCTGGATTGCGAAGTTACTTGGGCCAGGTGTTGTAGCATTTGCAATCCCGCTTTATAAACAACGTCATGTTCTGCAAAAATATGTTGTACCAATTGCTGGTGGTGTAATTGTTGGAACGACAGTGGCGATTGCAAGTGATATGGCTATCGCCACACTTATGGGAACAGATAAAAGTTTAATTTTATCTTCTTTACCAAAGTCAGTGACAATGCCAGTTGCGATGAGTGTATCTGAACAAGTGGGTGGTGTCCCATCCTTAACAGCGGCTTTCGTCGTTATCGCAGGGATTACCGGAACGATTACAGGACCAATTTTGTTAAAATGGAGCCGCGTTACAAACTCGGTTGGTAAAGGGATTGGCTTTGGATGTGCGTCTCATATTATGGGTGTTATGAGAGCGATGAAAAATAATGAGCATGAAGGTGTTATTGGATCGGTAACAATGACATTAACAGCAATTTTGACATGCGTGCTCGGACCATTATTTGCAATGATGTTTATGTAATAGAAGAAAAGCGAGAGCGACCCTATAGCTCTCGCTTTTCTATAGGATTTATGCTACAGTTGGAATAACTGAATCTTTGTAGGAGGTACGCCAAGTGCATACGTTATTATCCGTTTTACTTATTATTGTATCGATTTTAATGATTGTTATGGTACTTATGCAGTCTAGTAATAGCTCAGGCCTTTCAGGTGCAATTTCAGGCGGTGCAGAGCAATTATTTGGTAAGCAAAAAGCACGTGGAATTGAAGCGGTATTAAACCGCATTACAATTGTTTTAGCTGTATTGTTCTTCGCATTAACAATTGGTGTTACGTACTTAAACTTATAGAATTGAAAGAAGAAGCGTTAGTAAGATGTACTAATGGTTCTTCTTTTTTTGTTTTGCCATTTGAAAGATGTTTCTAATTAGATTATAGAAATATAAATATGGTACACTAGATATAGAAAGAATACGACTAGATTACAGAAGAGAAAGAGGAGAAGTACATGATGAAATTAGCATCTCCAAAACCATTTACATTTGAAGGTGGAGACCGCGCTGTTTTATTATTACATGGATTCACAGGGAACTCAGCTGATGTACGCATGCTAGGGCGTTTCTTAGAGAAGAAAGGCTATACTTGTCATGCGCCAATTTATAAAGGACACGGCGTACCACCAGAGCAGCTTGTTCATACAGGTCCTGAAGACTGGTGGAAAGATGTAATGAATGCCTACCAGCATTTAAAAGATCAAGGTTACGAGAAAATAGCTGCGGTTGGATTATCATTAGGCGGAGTATTCTCATTAAAACTTGCTTATACATTACCGATTTTAGGTGTTGTACCAATGTGTGCACCGATGTACATTAAAAGTGAAGAAATTATGTACCAAGGTATATTGGCATATGCACGCGAATATAAAAAACGTGAACAAAAATCACCAGAGCAAATTGAAAAGGAAATGTTTGAATTTAAACAGACACCGATGAATACATTAAAAGCATTACAAGAGTTAATTCGTGACGTACGCAATAATGTGGATATGATTTATGCGCCAACATTCGTTGTACAAGCACGCCATGATGAAATGATTAATACAGATAGTGCTAACATTATTTATAACGGTGTAGAATCTACGTTAAAAGACATTAAATGGTATGAAGACTCTACGCATGTCATCACACTTGATAAACAGCGTGAAGAGCTACATGAGGATGTATATAACTTCTTGGAGCAACTAGATTGGTAAGGTCTAGTTGCCTCTTTTTTTCATAAGGGAATTTTTTATCCCGGTGGTTGTGGGCTAATAATCAGTGAAGATGGATAACCCTCTACTGATTAAAGTTTCATTTTATGAAAACTGTAAAAAATCATTGGGAGATGATTAAAGTTTCGCTTTATACATCCCCCATCTTTCGGATACACTAAATAATATAAGGGTTTAAAGGAGGTATTTCTGCTTGGAAGAAATCATACAAGAACATATTGATAAGTTGTTATTATTTATGAGAGAAGAAGCGTATAAACCGTTAACAATACAAGAGTTAGAAGCGGCATTTGGAATTGAAGGTTCTGAAGGCTTTAAAGATTTTGTAAAGGCACTTGTAATGATGGAAGAGAAGGGACTTGTTATCCGCACACGTAGTAATCGCTACGGTCTTCCAGAAAAAATGAGCTTAGTACGCGGTAAATTAATTGGACACGCACGTGGCTTTGCATTCGTTGTACCAGATGAGAAGAAAACGGGAGACGATGATCTTTTCATCCCGCCTACAGAGTTGAACGGTGCACTTCATGGCGATACAGTATTAGCACGTGTTAGCTCACAATCAAGTGGATCACGCCAAGAAGGTTCAATTGTACGTATTTTAGAGCGTGGAACGAAGGAACTAGTTGGTACATATACAGAGTCGAAAAACTTTGGATTTGTCATACCTGACAATAAGCGATGGACGAGTGACATTTTCATCTTGAAAAGTGCATCTATGGGCGCTGTGGAAGGTCATAAAGTAGTTGTGAAAATTACGAGCTATCCAGAGAACCGTTTAAGTGCAGAAGGTGAAGTTATTCAAATTCTAGGTCATAAAAATGATCCAGGGGTAGATATTTTATCTGTTATTCATAAACATCATTTACCGTTGGCGTTCCCTGAAGAAGTTATGGAACATGCAAACAGTGTACCAGAAACGATTTCAGAAGGAGATTTAAAAGATCGCCGTGATTTACGTGATCAAATGATTGTTACAATTGACGGCGCAGATGCAAAAGACTTAGATGACGCTGTTACAGTAACGAAGCTTGAGAACGGTAACTACAAGCTTGGTGTTCATATTGCGGATGTAAGTCATTACGTTCAAGAAGGTTCTCCAATTGATGTTGAAGCAGCAGAGAGAGCGACGAGTGTATATCTTGTAGACCGTGTAATTCCGATGATTCCGCATCGTTTATCAAACGGTATTTGTTCGTTAAATCCAAAAGTAGACCGTCTGACACTATCTTGTGAAATGGAAATCAACAATCTAGGTGATGTTGTAAAGCACGAGATTTTCCAAAGTGTTATTAAAACGACAGAGCGTATGACGTATGCTGACGTAAGAAGCATTTTAGAAGATGAGGACGAAGAGTTAATCAAACGCTATGAGCCGTTAGTACCGATGTTTAAAGAGATGGGCCAATTAGCTCAAATTTTACGTGAAAAACGTATGCGCCGTGGTGCAATTGACTTTGACTTTAAAGAAGCAAAAGTGTTAGTAGATGAAGAAGGAAAACCGACTGATGTTGTAATGCGTGATCGTTCTGTATCAGAGAAGTTAATTGAAGAGTTTATGCTTGTTGCGAACGAAACAGTAGCAGAGCACTTCCACTGGATGAACGTACCGTTTATGTACCGTGTCCATGAAGATCCGAAAGAAGATAAGCTTGAGCGTTTCTTTGAGTTTGTAACAAACTTCGGATATGCAGTAAAAGGACGTGCGAATGAAATACATCCTCGTGCGTTGCAGCAAATTCTTGAAATGGTTCAAGGTCAGCCTGAAGAAGTAGTTATTTCAACAGTTATGCTTCGTTCTATGAAGCAAGCACGTTATGATTCGGACAGCTTAGGACATTTCGGTTTATCAACGGAGTTCTACACGCATTTCACATCACCAATTCGTCGTTATCCAGATACGATTGTTCATCGATTAATTCGTGAATATATCATCAACGGTAAAGTCGACAACGAAACGCAAGCGAAATGGCGTGAAAACTTACCTGAGATTGCAGAGCACTCTTCTAATATGGAACGCCGTGCTGTTGAAGCAGAGCGTGAAACAGATGAAATGAAAAAAGCAGAGTATATGGTTGATAAGATTGGCGAAGAGTATGACGGTATGATTAGCTCTGTAACAAACTTCGGTTTATTCGTAGAGCTTCCAAATACAATCGAAGGTCTTGTACACGTTAGCTACTTAACAGATGATTACTACCGTTATGACGAAAAACATTTCGCAATGATTGGAGAACGTACAGGTAACGTGTTCCGTATCGGTGACGAAATTACAATTCGCGTTATTAATGTAAACAAGGACGAGCGTGCAATCGACTTTGAAATCGTTGGCATGAAAGGAACACCTCGTCGTAAGTTCAAAGATCGTCCAGTCGTTATCGAACAGCCAAGAACAGGCAGAAAGAAACGCGGTGGACGTAGCGAGCGTAGTAATGAGCGCGGTGGCGAACGCGGCGCAGGAAGAAAGTTTGACCGTGGCGGTAAAGGAAAAGCATCCGCATCCGCTTCCACCTCCACATCCACATCTGCTAGCCAGTCAGGGAAAAAAGATGGGAATGGTAAGAAGAAAAAAGGATTCTTTGAAAATGTACCAGGATTCAAGAAGAAAAAGAAAAAGCGTAAGTAAGAAAAGGATGGCTTCGCTTTGATGAAAAGCGGGGCTTTTTCTTTTTATTGTAATCCAGCTACAGTGGCTAGAATCTATTGGCCATTTCACTCCCTCGGACGAAGCAAAAAGCGCTTCTCTGTCGGGAGCTCCAATGTCCAAAGATTCTGAGCGAGCCACTTTCGCTTTTTGTTTAATCCAGCTACAGTGGCTAGAATGTTCGGCGGCTTCGCTTCTTCCCTAGAGGCAAAGAACGCCTCAAGGTCAGAAGCTCCATCCACCTCACATTCTGGGCGAGCCACTTTCGCTTTTTGTTTACATTTGTTACAATAGTAAAAATAGAGGAGGGACGTTATATGCCAAAAGGTACAGGTAAGGTTATTGCACAAAATAAAAAAGCATTTCATGATTATTTCATCGAAGAAACATACGAAGCAGGGCTTGTCCTTCAAGGAACGGAAATTAAGTCGATTCGCGCTGGTCGCGTAAACTTGAAAGATGCGTTTGCACGTGTACATAATGGTGAAGTATGGGTTCATAATATGCACATTAATACGTACGAACAAGGGAATCGTTTCAACCATGATCCACTTCGTACGAGAAAATTACTTCTGCATAAAAAAGAAATTGATAAACTAGCGGGAGCTGCAAAAGAAACAGGTTACGCATTAGTTCCACTTAGAATCTATTTGAAAAATGGATTTGCAAAGATGGCACTTGGTTTAGCAAAAGGTAAGAAGCAATATGATAAACGTCACGATTTAAAAGAGAAAGAAGCTAAACGTGAGATTGCACGCGTGTTCCGTGATCGCCAAAAGATGTAATACAGATATTTACATTTGTAAAACGGCGCGCGTATGATATAATAACTTATGTAAGGTTGTTGCACATTGAAAAACAGCTCTTAGTAGCTATCACGATATTTTCTTCGTATGCTCCATTTTTATCATGGGGACGTTACGGATTCGACAGGGATAGTTCGAGCTTAGGTTGCGAGTCGAGGGGATCGGCCTCGTTAAAACGTCAAAGCCTATAATTGGCAAACAAAACAATCTTTCTTTAGCTGCTTAATTGCACTAAAGGTTCCTCCCTCCATCGTCCATGTGGTAGGGTAAGGGACTCAAACTAAGTGGACTACGCCGGAGTTCGCCGTCTGAGGGCGAAGGAAGAGAACAATCAGACTAGCAACTTGGAAGCCTGTCGATAGGCTGAAGAGTTTGCGAAATACTAATATATCGACTACACTCGTAGAAGCTTAAGTGCCGATATTTTTGGACGTGGGTTCGACTCCCACCGTCTCCACCAATACATATTTGGTGGTTTTTTTATTTTGTATATAACAAGAAGCATAAGATGGCCGTTTTGGCCAACTTATGCTTCTTTTAGTTTATGGCCAACTTATACTTCTTGATTTGAAAATTCAAGATAATTCCAATATCTCGGCTGTCCTCCTAAAAAATCGACACAAAAAGTAAAGCGCTTGCATAATTAAAAATCTGAGTTATAATACTTGTATACAAGTATACTTGATTAATATGAGAAGGTGACGTTATGACGGAATCAATGGAATTTCTTTATCCTGAAAAATGGCTTTCAAAAGCTTCTACTGGTGATCGTGTTGCGAGCGAACTTAGAATGCGTATTATTGCAGGTAAAATTGAAAACGGTACCATTCTATCAGAAAATAAATTAGCCGCCGATTTTTCTGTAAGTCGGTCACCTGTTCGTGAAGCATTAAAAGTACTGGCCTCAGAAAATATCATTCGCTTAGAAAGAATGGGCGCAGTTGTCATTGGTTTAACCGAAAAAGAAATTGAAGAAATATACGATGTTCGTTTACTCATAGAAACGTTTATCTTTGAACGGCTTGTAAAAATGGACACGAACGAGTTAGTAAAGGAACTGAATAAAATTATAGAAATGATGAAAATCGCCATTAAATATCATGATGCTGATGAGTTTTCTTATCAAGATGTCTTATTCCATGAAACGATTATTCGCACTATCCATCATTCCCATATCCTGATGATGTGGAATAATTTAAAGCCTGTTATGGAAAGCTTAGTCCTTTTATCAATGCGTACCCGTTTCAAGGAAAAATACGAAGACTTTGAACGGATTATCAAAAATCATGAGCTTTATATAAAAGCGATTGAATCAAAAGATCGAGCCCTCATGATTGAGGTCTTACATCAAAACTTTGATGATGTTCAAGGGAAAGTTGAAGACCTCTGGATGTCACAACAAATGTTATCTAAAGGAGTAGAGCAAGAACATGAGTAGCTATATGTTAGGTATAGATATCGGTACAACAAGTACCAAAGCAGTATTATTTACTGAAAAAGGAGAAGTCGTCCAAACAGAGAATATTGGTTACCCACTTCGCACACCGGATATATCCACAGCGGAACAAGATCCAGAAGAGATTTTTCAAGCTGTTTTGCGAGCGATTTCAAATATAACGAGACATCATTCAGATAAAAAACCATCGTTTATTTCATTTAGCAGCGCCATGCACAGTGTCATTGCAATGGATGAAAATGACCATCCGCTGACACCTTGTATCACCTGGGCAGATAATCGCAGTGAGGCATGGGCACATAAAATCAAAGATGAACTGAATGGCCATGAAGTTTATAGACGAACAGGAACACCCATTCACCCCATGTCACCATTAAGTAAAATTACTTGGATTGTGAATGACTATCCTGAAATCGCAGTCAAAACGAAAAAATATATCGGAATAAAAGAATATATCTTTAAAAAATTCTTTGATCAATATGTTGTGGATCATTCTCTCGCTTCATGCATGGGGATGATGAATCTACAAACACTAGATTGGGATGAAGAAGCTTTAAAAATTGCTGGTGTAACACCTGCTCAATTATCTGAGCTCGTACCAACCACCAAAATATTTAGCAACTGCAATCCGGATTTAGCTAAAAAGATTGGTATCGATTCACAAACACCGTTTGTCATTGGTGCCAGTGATGGAGTGCTTTCTAATCTAGGTGTGAATGCAATTAGAAAAGGTGAGATTGCAGTCACAATCGGAACAAGTGGTGCCATTCGAACCATCATTGACAAGCCGCAAACAGATGAAAAAGGAAGAATATTCTGTTATGCCTTAACGGAAAAACATTGGGTAATTGGTGGACCGGTAAACAATGGAGGGATGGTCCTTCGCTGGATTCGCGATGAACTTGCTTCATCAGAAGTAGAAACTGCGAAAAGACTAGGAATTGATCCATACGATGTATTAACCAAAATTGCTGAACGAGTGAGACCTGGCGCAGACGGATTATTATTCCACCCATACCTCGCAGGTGAACGTGCGCCATTATGGAATCCAGATGTACGTGGATCATTCTTCGGCTTAACTATGTCACATAAGAAGGAACATATGATTCGTGCAGCTTTAGAAGGCGTTATTTATAATTTATACACGGTATTTTTAGCATTAATCGAATGTATGGACGGCCCTGTGACCCGTATTCAAGCAACAGGAGGCTTCGCAAGGTCTGACGTTTGGCGACAAATGATGTCCGATATTTTCTCATCTGAAGTCGTTGTTCCAAAAAGCTACGAAAGCTCCTGTCTAGGTGCATGTATATTAGGTCTCTATGCTACAGGAAAAATTGATTCTTTTGAAATCGTTTCCGAAATGGTTGGCAGCACCTATAAACACACACCGAAAGAAGAAGCAACAAAAGAATATAGACAATTACTACCGATATTTATCAACCTATCAAGAGTATTAGAAGACGATTATACACGAATTGCTAATTATCAAAGAAATTTAATAAAGTAAAACTTTCATCAGTGATCCCCCACTCCTCATCTCTCTTTAAATTTTGAGGTTGGGGGTTACTACCAAAAAAATAGGGGATAAACACAAATACAGCTAATATTATGGGGGAATTACGATGCCATTAGTCATTGTAGCAATTGGGATTTTAGCATTACTTTTACTGATAATGCGCTTTAAATTAAATACCTTTATTTCATTAATCATTGTATCGTTCGGCGTTGCTTTAGCACTTGGAATGCCGCCAGAAAAAATTGTTAAAACCATTGAAGCAGGATTAGGCGGAACACTTGGTCATTTAGCACTCGTTTTTGGACTTGGTGCGATGTTAGGTAAGTTGCTTTCAGATTCTGGGGGCGCACAACGCATTGCCATGACCCTTGTGAACAAATTTGGTGAAAAGAACATTCAATGGGCTGTTGTGACTGCCTCATTTATTATCGGTATTGCATTATTTTTTGAAGTAGGATTAGTATTATTAATTCCGATTGTATTTGCTATTTCAAGAGAATTAAAAGTTTCTATCTTATATCTCGGTATTCCGATGGCAGCAGCTTTATCTGTAACACACGGATTTTTACCGCCACACCCAGGACCAACTGCTATCGCTGGTGAGTTGCATGCAAACATCGGTGAAGTATTACTTTATGGTTTTATGATAGCGGTTCCAACAGTTATTTTAGCGGGACCTGTATTTACTAAAATTGCAAAAAAACTAGTACCTGAAGCATTCACAAAAACTGGTAATATCAAATCTTTAGGCGAGCAGAGAGTATTTAAACTTGAAGAAACTCCTGGCTTTGGAATCAGTGTTTTTACCGCTTTACTGCCTGTTATTTTAATGGCAATCGCTACAATTATTACTTTGCTGCAAAAAACAATGGGATTTAAAGATAATAGTTTACTAGCAGCGATCCAGTTTATTGGGAATGCGGATACTGCCATGTTAATATCCTTATTAGTTGCGATCTATACAATGGGATTGGCAAGAAATATTCCAATCAAGAACGTGATGGAATCTTGTACAACAGCGATCTCAAATATTGGGATGATGCTCTTAATTATTGGCGGAGGCGGAGCCTTCAAACAAGTATTAATTGATGGCGGCGTTGGTAACTATGTAGCCGAATTATTCAAAGGAACTTCATTATCACCGATCTTGCTCGCATGGATTATCGCTGCCATCTTACGTATTTCATTAGGGTCTGCTACGGTTGCTTCATTAACAACTGTCGGTTTAGTGATCCCAATGTTAGGTCACTCTGACGTTAACCTTGCTTTAGTTGTCCTTGCAACAGGAGCTGGTAGTTTAATTGCTTCACACGTGAACGATGCTGGTTTCTGGATGTTCAAAGAGTACTTTGGTTTAAGCATGAAAGAAACATTTGCAACATGGACCTTGCTTGAGACTATCATTTCCGTAGCCGGATTAGGATTTACTTTATTACTAAGCTTATTTGTATAGACCTTTCTAGACAGTAAAAGGGGTACGGAAACGATTCAAAAAATAACCCGCCACATCTGAAAATTTTTTCAATTAAACTTTTGGGATAAGTCATATGGGATACTCTTTCCTTAGGGAAATTGGCAAATAGTCTACCGTCCCAATTAAGTACACTCTACTGGGATGAATTTAAAATGTATATTGTTAAAAAACAATTTAAATAGAATATTTCGGGTTTGGAAAAGTAAACAGATACAAAAATTCTATTTTTTACAGATGTGGCGGGTCAATGTCCGGATCGTAGCCGTATGCCAATGAGGGAACGATTTGCTGATGAAAAGCGTCCAGCGTATTTTACAGCGCGCAATGATGGATTAGTAGTTGTTAGGCACGATCCCGAATACAGTCGGTGCAGAATTTAATCTGAGGCCCGGAGAGGTTATTACGAAAATAAACGGCGTGATTCCTAAAAGTACAGAGGAGTTTTATGATGCGCTGCAGTCCAAGACGACAGGGGCATTTTGTAAGTTAGAAGTACTTGATACAAAAGGTTAGCTTCACCTTGCTCAAACAGCGCGGTGGACATCATGAATTAGGCATTGTGTTTGTAGAGCAAGATCATAAGTGGGATACGGAAGTTGGATGATGTGATTTTTCATGATTAATTGATAAGGATGGAAGTTTCTCTTTATTTTTTAACTTGATGGCGATGTGCCGTGTTCCTATGATCTTTTACACGCATCTTGGCGGAGCATATTGAAATGAATAAGATGGATTATTTGATTAAAGTGTTACTTTAGGTATATATACTATAATATAGACAGAGTAACATGCATAGAAAGGAACGATGAAATATGCCAAAGCAAAAAATTGGAGTTGTTGGTGTGGGCGTTATGGGAAAAAGCCTCGCACTTAACTTTGAAAGTAAAGGGTATTCTGTTGCCCTATATGATATTTCAAAGGAAAAAGTAAATGAAATCATTGAGGAAAACCGTGGTAAAAACATGGTTGGTACTCACATGGTTGAAGAGTTTGTTAACTCACTTGAATCACCTAGAAAAATTTTGTTAATGGTTAATGCAGGGGAAATTACAGATAAGGCGATTGATTCTCTGCTTCCTCACCTCGATAAAGGTGATATTTTAATTGACGGCGGTAATACATACTTTGTCGATACAATTCGCCGAAACAAACGTCTTGCCGAAAATGGAATCAATTTCATTGGAGCAGGTGTGTCAGGCGGAGAAGAGGGGGCATTGAAGGGACCGTCTATTATGCCGGGCGGACAGAAGGCTGCATACGAAAAAGTGAAGGATATGCTTGAAAATATCTCTGCAAAAGTGAATGACGAGCCTTGCTGTTCTTATATCGGACCTAATGGTGCGGGCCACTATGTAAAGATGGTTCACAACGGTATTGAGTATGGAGATATGCAATTAATTTGTGAAGCATATTTCTTCTTGAAACAAACACTTGATTTGACTGCAGAAGAGTTTTATGAAATATTTGCTGAATGGAATAAGGGCGAACTGAACAGTTATCTAATCGAGATTACAGCAGACATTTTCACGAAGAAAGATGAAGAAACTGGAAAGCCATTAGTGGATGTTATTCTTGATACTGCGGGACAAAAGGGCACAGGGAAATGGATAAGCCAAAGTGCACTTGATTTAGGTATTTCTCTTCCGATTATCACAGAATCTGTATTCGCACGTTGTATTTCTGCTTTAAAAGAAGAGCGTGTGCATGCAAGCAAATTATTATCTGGCCCTAAAGATAAACCAGCGCTTGGAATTGAAAAAGCAGAATTAATTGAAGCAGTGCGCCAAGCTTTATATATGAGTAAAGTTTGTTCTTATGCGCAAGGATTCACGCAATTAAAGGCAGCTTCTGAGGAATATGACTGGAACCTTGATTTTGGCAGCATTTCTATGCTTTGGAGAGGCGGATGTATTATTCGTGCAGCCTTTTTACAGAACATTAAAGAAGCTTATGAGAAGAACACTGACTTACCGAATCTTTTACTTGACCCATACTTTAAAGAAATTGTGGAGTCATACCAAGGCGGATTACGTCAAATTATCTCATTGGCTGTACAACAAGGTATTCCGGTACCTGCATTTTCAGCAGCGATTTCTTACTATGACAGCTATCGTACTGCAACACTACCTGCAAACTTGTTACAAGCGCAGCGCGATTATTTTGGAGCACATACGTATAAACGAGTAGATAAAGAAGGTACATTCCATACGAAATGGATATAAAATAAAAAATGGACCAAGATTGAAATCTTGGTCCATTTTTTTATTCTGCATTAACGGGCAGTTTCATTTTATTGAAGTAATACCACCTTCAACATGTGTCAGGTCAAAAACCTTTGTTTCGCCCACCAATTTCTCGATATCAGGTGTTTCAAACGTGTCTCCGTCATTGATCATATGCAAAGGCGCATCAATATGCGTTCCTGTATGAGCATCCATTTTTAATGTGGATTCTGTTACATGACCGTTTGTAACTTTAGAAAGTTGAGGCTGTTTTTTCTGGTTTATTTTTATATACAGGCATTCCTTCGTAAATAGGTACTGTAATGTCATATACTTTTTTCATAAAAATTCTCTTTTTGCCTTTGCTAGGATTAGATTGAATAGTCACTATCATCGGAAATTGGCCACCAATGTAAGCTGTTTTCTGCAAGCAAATCATCTGAAGCTTGAGGTCCCATTGATCCTGATTCATAAGTAAGTAAATCGGTTGATACATCCTGTTTCCATGCTTTAGAAATAACATCAACAAATTTCCATGATAACGCTACTTCATCCCAGTGAGTAAAGTTTGTTGCATCGCCTTGAATTGCATCATATATCAGCTTCTCATAAGCTTCTGGTGTATTTACTCCGTCTACGCAGTCATTGCAGTAATCAAGTTTAAATGGTTTCGTCTTTTCAGAAGTACCGATTTTCTTACCATTTAAAACAAGAGAAATTCCTTCATCCGGCTGAATATGAATAATAAGCAGGTTCGGATGAACGCTGTTTTCTAATTTAGAATATAAATTCATTGGCAATTCTTTAAACTGAATAACGATTTTTGTTGATTTCTCTTGCATGCGTTTACCCGTACGAATGTAGATCGGCACACCAGCCCAGCGGAAATTGTCTATTAATAATTTACCCGCCACAAATGTTTCCGTTCTTGAGTTTGGATCCACTTTATTTTCGCTTCTGTACCCAGGAACTTCTTTTCCGTTGATTGTTCCTGGACCATACTGACTTCGCACAAAGTATTGATCCACTTCGTCTACTGCTATTGGTCGAAGTGTACGTAATGCTTTAATTTTTTCGCTTCGGATTTCTTCTGTTGTTAAACGAATTGGCGGTTCCATTGCCAGTAAAGCAACCATTTGTAACATATGATTTTGTATCATATCTCTTAAGGCACCGGAATTGTCATAGTATCCTCCGCGATCCTCTACGCCTAAAGATTCACTGGATGTAATTTGAATATTAGAGATGTATCTATTATTCCACAATGATTCAAATATTGCGTTTGCAAAACGAATAACGCCAATGTTTTGAACCATTTCTTTTCCTAGATAATGGTCAATGCGATAAATTTCATCTTCCGCAAATGCGTGACGAAGTTCTTCATTTAATTTTTGTGCGGATGGCAAGTCATGTCCAAAAGGTTTTTCGATAATCAATCGATTCCAGCCGCTTGAGTTTGTCACGCCTTCTGATTTCAAGTAAGAAGCAATTGTTCCAAAGAATTCAGGAGCCATCGCCATATAAAACATTCTGTTTCCTGGAATAGTGAATTGTTCTTCAAGGTTAGTAATTAATGCATTCAAATCTTGGTATGAAGCAGTATTCGTAACATCAAACGCTAAGTAGCGGAAATGAGTTAAAAATTCATCTAAATCATTCCCTGGTTCAATTTTTGATTCTTGAATAGAGGTTAATACATTTTCACGAAATACATCGTCACTCCATTCACGTCTCGCTACACCAACAACAGCAAAATTTTTAGAGAGCTGTCCTTTTTTATATAGGCTATATATAGAAGGGAATAATTTTCTCTTCGCTAAATCTCCTGTTGCTCCAAATATAACCATAGTGCAATATGTATTGTCGTTATTGTTCACTGGGTACCCTCACCTTTATTAATGTATATCGAATAGTATCTCACAAAATTTTAACACAATTTGAAAGAAGTCTCCTACTTTTAAGTATGTGTAGGAAAGCAGGAATAAATCTTTTATTAAGGCGAAGTAGAAAATCAAAAGAAAAAGCACGAAATCATCTCTACCATGTAATTGTAAACGTAAAGTAACTCCAAAATATACAATAAAAGTTGATTTTAGAGTTATTTTTTGTTTACTTCACTTTTTTTCGGCACTCTGCAACTAGATGGTAAATCCATTGACCACGGCAAGACTTTATCAATTTCCTCTTCTTTGTTAGAGGTCATGGGTGTATCATATAAAGATTCTAATGAATAAGCTAGTAATTTTGAATATCCTCTGCTGCTAATAGGTATTTTTATTTGCTGTTTTGTGAAATTCACGGTCAGCTTATGGGTTAATAATTAACACACGGCCAACTTATGCTTCCACAAATAAAAGGAGTATCTCTTGCTTAACAAGAGATACTCCTTTTATTTGTTTTTGATAATCATTTATTATTTTATCCCTAATTTTTCTTTTGTTTTTGCAGGTAAATCTGATTTTTGTACTTCTTCATAAGATTTAACTTCTGTGTCTGGTATATCTGTTTTCTTTTTGTCCTCTTGTTTAATGTAAAGGCGTAAAAATGCATTTTCTTTCATTTTTTCATTACTTGGTTTTTGACTAGCGAAAGTAACTTTTTTTTCGCCTCCATCTTCACCGTAAGTAGGTAAAGTATAGACACGTTTATTTTCTTTAATTTCACCTTCACCTTGGATTTGAACGTAGTATTCTTCTGTACCAATTTTGCTTGGAGAAGATACATCACATCCTACCGCAAAGCTAGCGAATAGGGCGAAAGTTGCGCATGAAGCAAGTATTTTTTCATATAAAAACTCCTCTAAAAGTTATTTGTATGTTTAAACTGGACTAACTAATTATTAGTTTACAAGGAATATATATGTGCAAACATCGATGTATCTAACTGGAAACTTACATTTTTGTAAGGAACCCTTATTTTGAAATCTATCTATATAAAAAGTGATTTTTCGTCATCTTGAATGATTTTAAATTTAAAGTAGTAATGAAAATATATTACATGAAAAGTTGTTGAGCGATTTTAATAACAGCAGCAACACCAGATAGTAAAACGAAACCGCCTAAGCAAGAAACAGTAGCGATGTAGCTGAATAATAAGTCTTGGTTTTCTTTCATGAGAATTCGCTCCTTTAAGTGATTTAATAATGTATGATTGCAATGAATTTGTATATTACATGAAAAGTTGTTGAGTGATTTTAATAATAGCGGCAACGCCAGATAGTAAAATGAAACCGCCTAAGCAAGAAACGGTAGCGATGTAGCTGAATAATAAGTCTTGTTTTTCTTTCATGAGAATTCGCTCCTTTAAAAGTGTCTTTATTGTTGATTGATTATCTACTTTTAGTTTATATAAAATGTAAGATTGGAAACATCGAAGTAACTAACAATTGGCTTACAGTATTGTAAGGAATCTTACAGAAGTATGAAAAAAGGCTATTCTATTGAAAGAATAGCCGAAGTCTGAAGTAGATGATTTTAGGAAGTTCTCTCATCTAACTTCATTTTTTTTATGAACTGTTTCGTTGCTGGATTTGTAAGGAGAAGTAAGCGGAATGATGTTCCACCGTAATAGACACATTTCTTGATTTTAGTAACTATTGTTTGTTTTTGTGTAGGAGAAAGACGATCGATGTCATTTTCTTCTAACAAATAAATAACCTCTAACATATTTATTTCTGCTTTTTGGGCGATACGATTAGATTTTAACTTTATATACATAAAATTAATGGTTGCGCCAATTGTATAAGGTAATAAAGCTAATTGAGCTTTCTTTTCTAAATTCGTTTTAAAATCACTCATATTAAAATTCATTTCCTCGCCAAGTAGTACAGAAACATCCTGAATAAAAATAACGAGCAATAATAGCGTTGTTGCAATCATTGAATTGGATATGAAAAAAGCATTTTCTGTACGACTTAGTTGATAAGGAGGTCGTATCCATACAATTCCCATTTGGACGATAATTCCGATGAAAATTGTTAAGATGATGGAGAAGTTATTTAAAAGGTCAAAATGAGTTAAACTACCTATCGTTGATAATAAACTAGTACTTATTATCGTTCCAGTGATAACTGAAGAGAGTATTAATAATATGGTCATTAATATATTTGTCCATTGTAGTGCAAGATAAAGGCTAGTCACTGTTACCGCACTTAAAAGTAAAATCATTTGCATCACATTAGAGATTAGGTCTGAAAAAGAAGATGAGATGGATGCATTAATTTGTAATAAGCTATTGAAGCTCGATGCAGAGATGAGCAAGCTATACAATATTTTTGTATAGCACTTGTAAATGTACCTTCGATAAGGTAATTCTTTATGGGAATCAAAGAGAGAAAAGAAGGTCAATTCTTTCACCTTTTGATGTTCTTGTTTCATTTCGAAGTAAATATTTTTAGCGAAATATAGATAAAGTAACATGACCATAAGCCAACTCATATTAACGAACCATAGCCCATAAAACTCCTTGGGGTTAAAGAGAATAGAAATGATTTTGGTCCCTATATACATATAAATAGCAATACAAATAAATGCATTTGTTTTTTTGCTTAAGTTATAGGCGGAAAATTTTCTAATCTGTTTACTAAAGAAAAAGTGTAGAGAATTTCTTAGTAGTTGTTTCACATGTTGCAATAAAATAACTCCTTTCGTCTATTCAGATCAGTTGTTGAAATTTAAAAATAGAATTTAGTTCATATATTAGTATAGTGGATAAATGATTAATAAGGGTATAAAAAAGCTGATGACAGCATGTCACCAGCTTTTTGTATTATCTTTCTTTCGGAAGCACAATACTTTTATACAACTGAACTGTAATTAAGTAATAAACAGTGTAGATTACCGCAAAAATCGCCAGTGGAACCCAAATACGGAAGTATAGGTCAACCATAATGAAGGAGAACATATTCATACCAACAATTACATGGGAGATGCCAATAGTAGCTGGGAATAAGAATACTAACAATAACTCCTTATAGATAGATCTCGCTAATAGCTCACGACGAACTCCTATTTTAATTGATAAATTAGAGGATGAGTTAGGGAAAATAGATCACTTCGTTGAACAAGCTTTATATTATTCACGGCTTGATTCCTTCTCAAAAGATTATTTTATTCAAGAAGTTTCTCTAGAGGCGATTACGGGAGCTAGTATGAAAAAATATGCTAAGTCATTTATTTCAAAACGCATTCAATTTAAACGCACAAACTTACAACTTTTAGTAGAGAGTGATACAAAATGGCTATCTTTTATTGTCGATCAGATTGTGGCAAATGCATTGAAGTATACTGATTCGCATGGAGAAATTAAGTTTATTGGAGAGGAAAGCGAAAATGAAAAGCGTCTCATTATTCAAGATAATGGAATTGGTATTAAGCTTGAAGACGCTGGACGAGTATTTGAACGTGGATTTACAGGAGTGAATGGACGAGTTCATACGAAATCAACGGGATTAGGATTATATTTAGCGAAACGATTGTCTCATAAATTAGGGCATGATATTTCTATTGAATCGAAAGAGAACGAATATACAAAAGTGACACTACACTTTCCTAAAGGAAATCAATATCATACGATCGCGAAAGCATAACAAGAGCACTTATTCTATGGGTAAGTGCTCTTGTTATGCTTTCTTTTATTTAGTATGAGCAAAGGGTCTTTTTGTTTGCGGCAAAATTATGCTTCTTTTATAAAATGCTAATAATGTTGTAAGCCAGAATGATAGGATTACAAAAGTGTAATGTGGGTGTAAGGAAACTGAATTGCCCCTTTTTTTTTAGATAAAGCATACTTAAGGTAAGGAAGATTTATATGTTAATGAATATAAATCTTACAAGTAGAGCAGAAAGGTTAGGTATTATCGTATGAAATGGATCATGAGAATTTTTGTATTATTAGCTATAGTAGGAGGGGCTTTCTACTACCTGAAGTCAGGGAATGGATACTATTCAACTAAACAATATTATGTAAAAGTAATGACGGATTCTAAAGTAGAAAACGAAAAATTGAGTAATGGAGAAGTTCTTACGTATCATGTTTACGATGAGAAGGTGTACGATAAAAAAGGGGAAGAAAGAAAACTGCAAATTTCCGTACAAGATAAATTGGAAAAAAATCAATATTATTTGATTGATTGGGAAGATCGTCGTGGGATTGTTTCTAAAATAGCTAAAGTAGATCAAGCAAAAATAGATAAAGGTATCGTAGACAAATTGAACGGTGCCTCATAATGAGTTAGGACAAATTAACTAGTAGCTGTGTTAGAGCAAAGAGGTTAAGACATTTTAGAAAATAAGAGAGTGTGTTATAAAAACAAAAGGATCGAACCGTCTGGTTTGTCCTTTTTTATTAGGAGCGAATTGAGGCTGTAACACCTGCACAGATAATTTGTAGTTCAATTCTTCTATATTATAATCCCTGGTATTTATATTTCAATAGAGTTTAAATTCTTTAAAAAGGGGCGTTAGAGAAACTATGGTGTTATATGACATATGTGAAGAAGAAACGCTGTCAATTCAGTAATAAGAAATTGCTGAGTTTAGTAGAGAATATGTTGCTAAAACAGATAATTTCCGGAAATACGAAATCAATATAAAAGAGGAGTATCGTTATAAATGACTTATCTAACTACAATTTTATCAATAGCAGGTATCGTTATCATGTCTTTAGCAAGAATTAATTTTAGAATAAGGGCGTTTGTTAATAAACCTGCTTGGGGGGGCTTCACTCTTCCTTTAGTCCTAATTGGATTTATTTCATTTTGTGCTGGCATGATTTTGGCTTTTGTAAATCATCAACTGTAAGGTGAGAATATTGTGAAGACGGAGATCTAAATGGTTTTCGTCTTTTTGCAAATTTAAAAAGATTTTTTAGCAAAGCTTATCCACCTACAGGGCTTTTTAGTTGTACTACAATTTACGGAACAATTTATAATTTCGCTCATGTTGCATAAGAATCTAACTAATCAAAAAGCCAACTTTCTTAATAGAAAATTGGCTTTTAATATGTTGAAATTTTTCTGTAGACTATGCTTTTATTATATTCCAAATAAAATAATAAATATCAATGATGGAACAAATTGCAGTTACTATATAATAGCTACTCTTAATGATTAAATAATATGTATTTAAATCTTCATATCCTTTGTGTTTCTATCCGTATCTATTGTAAGATTATATAGAGTTCTCCTAATAAGCTGTTATAATGGCTTTTTTTAGGGATTTAACATTTATAAATCTTAAATTATGTTTTTATCTAACTAAGTTATATTGAAGTAGAGGTGAACCATCGGTGAAGCAGGTGTTAGTAATTAAGAATGAACGGTCTTTAGCGAAGAAAATCGTAAGCGGTCTAACGCAAGAAGGCTCTTTCATTTTAAAACTTCACAATGAAAACCAGGGTTTAAATATAATATATGAACAAGATTGGGATATTATCATATTGGATTGGGATTCATTAAGTATATCCGGACCAGAAATTTGTAGACAAATACGACTTGTTAAAACGACACCGATCATTATTGTGACCGACAATATTTCTAGCAAGGATTGTATAGCAGGGTTACAAGCAGGAGCAGATGATTATATAAGAAAACCATTTGTGAAAGAAGAATTAGTAGCAAGGGTTCAAGCGATTTTAAGAAGAACTGACTGTATCCAGCAAAATGAGATAAACTTTTTTCAGTTTAAAGATCTCTTTGTTGATGCATCTAGCAATATTGTGAAAAAAGGTAGTGAAAATCTCTCACTTACGAAGCGCGAGTACGATTTACTTGTATTTTTAATCAAGAATAAAAACACAATATTGAGCCGTGAAATGCTTTTGAATCAGGTTTGGGGATATAACGTAGTAGTAAATCCCAATGTAGTAGACTTATATATTGGGTATGTAAGAAAAAAATTAAAGTGTGAGAAGAAAGACAGATATATTCAAACGATACATGGCAGAGGCTATTCAATGGTTGATTGATAAAAATAAGATAATAGGTAAAGTGCAGTTTGTTATAATAGAAAAAACGAGTAAAACTGTTTCATTCAGTTTTACTCGTTTTTTTGTATTAAATTTGATAATCAAATAGTTTCTGAGAAATATTAAAAGACGGAAACTATAAAAAGAATGTTTCTATCAGGCAATGAATTATGAAAATATTAGCTATTAATGGGCGTGCTTTGTAGGAGAAATCATGGTTTATCCCGCTATTTGCCGGGTAGTAAGACCCCAACCTCAAAATTCAGCGAAAGCAAAGAAGTTAGGTGGGGGGCGTGCTGTCCGTAAAGCACGATTGGTGAAGGTTAATAATCAGTGGGGGATGAACAAAACCCACTGATTATAAAGTTTCACTTTATAAGGTGCTTATCTATTGGTTAGTGTGGAGGGGACGACTCTAGCGCGCATTAGTTGAGAACGTATCCAATTTATATTTAATTTTATTAACTCACACCATTCACAAGATTTTCACAGAACTAATGACTATACTAATTAACAGGATGTTCAAATGAAAATGATTATCAATAGCGATTTGGGTGCATAAAAGTTACTATCTAATTCAATCTATGGACTTTATCATTTTCGAACTAAATTACATTATAAGGAGTATACGTATGAAAAAATCTATGCTTTTAAAATTAGTGAGTATTCTAGCAATCTTCACTTTAATGTTAGTAGCTTGCTCGGATTCAAGTAAGGAAACTTCGAAGGCTAATAAAGGTGATAGTAGTGATAAGCCAAAAACGGTTGAAATCACTGATGCTCATGGAACTGTTAAAGTCCCTGTAAATCCAAAGAATGTAGTTGCTTTAGATAATAGAACTTTTGAAACTTTAGCTGATTGGGGAATTAAATTAGCGGCTGCTCCAAAGGATGTAATGCCTGCAGATTCAGCATATGTAAAGGATGAAAAAGTTCAAAATATTGGAAATCACCGCGAACCAAATCTTGAAATTATCGCAGCGGCAAACCCTGAACTTGTAATCGTTGGTCAAAGATTTGCTAGTCATTACGAAGAGATCAAAAAATTAGTGCCAAATGCAGCTGTTATTGATCTTAATGTTGATGTTTCTGAGAAAGCTACTAAGCCTGGTGAAAACTTAGTAAAAGGACTTAAAGATTCTACAATTGCTTTAGGGAAAATCTTTGATAAAGATAAAGAAGCTAAACAATTAGTAGCTGATTTTGATAAATCTATTGAAAAAGCAAAATCTGCTTATAACGGAAAAGATAAAGTTATGAGTGTTATCGTTACTGGTGGAAATATTGGTTTTGCTGCTCCACATTCTGGTCGCGTTTGGGGACCGATGTATGAAATTTTCGGTTGGACTCCAGCACTAGAAGTTTCTAATTCTACTGCAGGTCATAAAGGTGATGACGTTTCTGTTGAAGCTATTGCACAAACAAATCCTGATTGGCTTTTCGTTTTAGATCGTGATGCTGCAACATCTGATGCAGCTACTTCAGCTCCTGCTAAAGATGTTATTTCTAAATCACCTGCTCTTCAAAACACAACTGCTGTTTCTAAAAAACAAGTTGTTTATGCACCAGAAGATACTTACACAAATGAATCAATTCAGACTTACATAGAGTTATTTGGTAATATTGCAAAAACTTTAGCTAAGTAGTGTAAAGGAGTACGAAACAGTGTCAAAAAATATAATTTCTAGGGTTGAGAATACTTCTCAACCCCAGTTTTATAATCACAATAAATTATGGACAAAACCTTTTATAATCGCGATTATGATTGTTATAATTTTAGGGATTATATCACTGTTTACTGGAGTTTATGATATACGCGGACAAGAGGACGGAATGGAGATGTTTTTCATAACTCGTGTTCCGAGAACAGTTGCATTAATGCTTACTGGTGCTGCAATGGCGATGGCAGGACTCGTAATGCAACTCATTACACAGAATCGTTTTGTTGAACCTACTACAACGGGGACTATTGAATGGTCAGGCTTAGGCCTGCTTTTTGTATATTTATTATTTCCTGCCCCGACTTTAGTTCAAAGAATGACTGGTGCAATCATTTTTTCTTTTATAGGAACTATGATTTTCTTTTTATTTTTAAGAAGAGTTAAACTTCGTTCGTCTTTAATTGTCCCGATTATTGGATTGATGCTTGGAGCAGTTATTTCTGCAGTGTCTACTTTTTTGGGACTCCTTTTTCAAATGACGCAAAGTATTGAAACTTGGTTTGTAGGTTCATTTGCTAACGTTCAGGTTGGAAGATATGAATATTTATGGCTGATTGTTATCATTACTTTGCTTGTTTTTATGTATGCTAATAGATTGACTTTAGCTGGACTAGGAGAAGATGTCGCAACAAGCCTTGGAGTTAATTACAATAGAATTGTTCTTTTTGGGACTGGCCTTATCTCTGTTGCAGTTGGAATTGTTGCAGCTGTTATTGGACACTTACCTTTCTTGGGATTAATTGTTCCAAATATTGTTTCGATGTTTAGAGGCGATGATCTTAGGAGTAATTTACCTTGGGTGTGTGTGATCGGAATGGGGACAATAACTGCCTGTGACATCATTTCTCGAACAATTATAAAGCCGTTTGAAGTACCTGTTTCTTTAATACTTGCAACAGTGGGAGCAGTCGTGTTTATTACTATTTTATTAAGGCAAAGAAAACCAAGGAGGCTACGATGATCACATTAGAATATAAAAATAAAGAAAATGTCGAAATCGATTCTAGCCTTCATAATGAAAGTAGATCAGCTAGTGCTTTTCGTTCTAAGAAGGAAGCAAGACGTTATTGGATTGTACTGATAACATTGATTGCTTTAGGCCTCCTTTCTTCATATGGACTTTTAGTTTATAACAATCCAGTTCCGATAGATTCACCTTCTTTTATCCCAGTTGTTAAGAGAAGGATAGTAGCTATTGTTGCAATGATTATTGCAGCTGTTTGCCATAGCTTGTCGACAGTTGCTTTCCAATCTATTACGAATAATAAGATTATTACGCCTTCGCTTTTAGGTTTCGAATCACTTTATTCAGCAATTCAAACGAGTACAATATTCTTCTTTGGTGCTAGTGCATTGATAAATTTTAATGGAATTGGATCATTTTTATTTCAAGTCGTTGTTATGGTCTTTATGAGTTTGATACTTTATGGATGGTTACTTTCCGGTAAATACGGGAATTTACAACTTATGCTTTTAGTTGGAATTATTATTGGTACCGGGCTAAATTCTGTGTCAACTTTCATGAGGAAACTACTTGCGCCTTCAGAATTTGATATTTTACAAGCGAGATTATTTGGTTCTGTTAATCATGCAGATCCTGCATATTTTCCTATTGTAATTCCTATGATCATAATTGTAGCAGTATTAATTTTTGCTCATTCTAAGAATTTGAATGTTTTGTCACTAGGAAAGGATGTTGCTACTTCTTTTGGAGTTAAATATCAACCTAGTGTAATTTATACGCTTGTATTAGTTGCTATTTTGATGTCCATTTCAACAGCTCTAATTGGGCCACTTACTTTCTACGGCTTTTTAGTAGCAACTTTGAGTTATCAGGCGGCGTCAACTTATGATCATAGATATATTTTTCCGATGGCTTTTGCAATAGGATTTTTAATAATGACGAGTGCATACTTTTTAATGTATCATGTATTCCATGCTCAAGGTGTAGTTTCAGTTATTATTGAATTATTTGGTGGAATCATATTCTTAACTATAGTTTTAAGGAAGAGGGCTTTATGATAAAAATTGATAATGTTAAAAAGTTCTATACTGATAAGGTAAAAATAGGACCTTTGGATATTGAAATACCAAAAGCAGGCTTTACTTCTTTAATTGGACCAAATGGCGCTGGAAAGTCAACGACACTTTTGATGATTGGCAGACTTTTAGATATGGATGAAGGTCAAATTCAGGTAGCGAATATGGATGTTTCTGAATCCAAATCAAAAGACCTAGCAAAAGTTTTGACTATATTGCGACAAGAAAATCATTTTGTAACTAGGCTTACTGTTAGACAATTAGTTGGATTTGGGCGCTTTCCTTATTCAAAGGGAAGATTAACTAAAGAGGATGAAGCTATCATTTCTAAATATATCGATTTTTTAGATTTAACTAATTTAGAGAATAGATATTTAGATGAGCTTTCTGGTGGTCAAAGACAAAGGGCATATGTAGCGATGGTATTGTGCCAAGAGACTGAATATGTACTTTTGGACGAGCCTCTGAATAACCTTGATGTTGCTCGTTCTGTTCAAATGATGGAGCATTTGAGACGTGCAGCTAATGAATTCGGAAGAACAATTCTGACTGTTATGCATGATATAAATTTTGCGGCTAAATATTCTGACAAAATTTGTGCTATGAAAGATGGACAAATTGCTGCTTTTGGAACAGTAGAAGAGGTTATGGACCCAGAAATTTTGACAGATATTTTTGAAACAAAAATAGAAATTATCAATGGTCCTTATGGTCCAATCGCTGTTTATTAGTTACAAAATGTAAAAAAATACTGTAACTTGCGTAGATTATGCAAGCTACCCTAGTTGAAGTTGCTGTCTGTATTTTATAGGCAGCAGCTTTTTTTATGTGATTGCTCATGATGACTCTTAATGTTTCTGGCTGCTGGCAACAGTCCCTCAGGTATTTCATTACTTCTGGTCCTGTGACGCTTCCAACAATAAACTTGTAGATTACTCATAAAATGCAAAAGAATGCTTCACCTTTTCAAGTATCTACCAAACGAAAAAAATATCTCTGTATAACTTTTTATAAGAATTCAGCTTGTTTTTTTGTATGTAATATTGCATATAAGAGTGTATTGATAAAAGTGTAAGGGGTCACTATAATGAGGGCATAAAGATAAATCACATTTTCATAGCAATAAAAAGGAGGAAATAATATGGAAATCGCAATGGCAGTTTTGAAATTTGTAGGTGGCGTAATCCCGTTAATTCAAGAACTTTTAAAAGCATTTATGTAGGTTTATTAGTTAGCTATCATTTATCAATCATTATCATATTTTACTAAAAAAAGAACGGGGTGATTTTTCTGAATATTAAGAAAAACACTAAAAGAAGAAAGTTCCTTGCATGTTTATTAGTTAGTCTATGCACTATTAATTATTCATCTATTTCCTTCGCAGAAACACAAGCAAGTAATGCAACTGATGTAACCCAAAATGCTAGTGGCATTGATACTGGTATAGCAAATCTTAAATATAATAATCAAGAGGTTTTAGCTGTAAATGGTGATAAAGTAGAGAGTTTTGTTCCGAAAGAAAGTATCAATTCAAATGGTAAATTTGTAGTAGTGGAACGCGAGAAAAAATCACTTACAACGTCACCAGTCGATATTTCAATTATTGATTCTGTAGTGAATCGCACGTATCCAGGAGCTGTACAACTTGCAAATAAAGCTTTTGCAGACAATCAACCGAGTTTATTAGTGGCTAAGAGAAAGCCTTTGAATATTAGTATAGACTTACCTGGCATGAGAAAAGAAAATACAATCACTGTCCAAAATCCGACATATGGTAATGTGGCTGGAGCAGTAGATGATTTAGTATCTACTTGGAATGAAAAGTATTCTAAAACACATACGTTACCCGCAAGAATGCAGTATACAGAATCTATGGTTTATAGTAAATCACAAATCGCAAGTGCCCTTAACGTTAACGCCAAATATCTTGATAACAGTCTAAACATTGATTTTAATGCGGTTGCAAATGGAGAGAAAAAAGTGATGGTAGCGGCATATAAGCAAATATTTTATACCGTAAGTGCTGAACTACCTAACAATCCATCCGATCTTTTTGATAATAGTGTTACTTTTGGTGAGTTAACTCGTAAAGGTGTAAGTAATTCGGCTCCACCTGTTATGGTCTCAAATGTAGCTTATGGTAGAACTGTTTATGTAAAATTAGAAACAACATCTAAGAGCAAAGATGTACAAGCTGCTTTTAAAGCCTTACTTAAGAATAACAGCGTCGAAACGAGTGGACAGTACAAAGATATTTTTGAAGAAAGTACCTTTACCGCTGTAGTATTAGGCGGAGATGCGAAAGAGCATAACAAGGTTGTTACTAAAGATTTCAATGAAATCCGAAATATCATTAAAGATAATGCTGAATTAAGTCTTAAAAATCCAGCATACCCAATTTCATATACAAGTACTTTTTTAAAAGATAATGCAACTGCTGCTGTTCATAACAATACAGATTATATCGAGACGACAACTACAGAATATTCAAGTGCTAAAATGACACTGGATCATTACGGTGCTTACGTTGCGCAATTTGATGTATCTTGGGATGAATTCACATTTGATCAAAATGGTAAAGAAGTACTAACACATAAAACATGGGATGGTAGCGGCAAAGACAAAACGGCTCATTACTCTACAGTTATCCCTCTTCCACCAAATTCAAAAAATATAAAAATCGTAGCAAGAGAATGTACTGGTCTTGCATGGGAATGGTGGAGAACAATTATTAATGAACAAAATGTTCCATTAACAAATGAAATAAAAGTTTCAATTGGAGGAACAACATTATACCCAACTGCTAGTATTAGTCATTAGGTATAAAAAAGCGCCCTGTAAGCAGGGCGCTTTTTTACTTAGTCACAAATTTTACTCTTTCCAAAACTGTTCCAATAGAATGACAAGCATGGTACCCACAAGTAATCCATTACTTAAAACATATTGTAAGGAAGAAGGAATTCCGCTAAATGCACTTTCTGGAAGAAACATTATTCCCAAACTGATTAATAATGAAATTCCTAATATAGTTAATCGGCGTTGATTTAATTCTTCACGTAAAATGGATTGAAATGAAATGCCTATTACTTGGACAAATGTTGCTAAAAGTGCAGCATTAGCAATAGGACCTGGTAGCAAGGATATAAAGTTTACAATTGAGGGGATAAAAGAAATACCTGCTAATATAAGACTTGCTATAAGAAACGACTTCACTTTTTTTTGGCCTGTTAGTTGAATAAATCCTGCTGATGCAGGTAATGGTACAATTCCAATTGTAGAGAACAATGACGAGATAATATGTGATATACCTCCGACCCATACACCACGGTTCAGTGTTTGCTTTTCATGTTCTTTAGATAACGGAGCCACTTGTTTTACAGCCGAAATAGCAGCAATTGTATTTGCAACTAAAAGAAAGGTAAATAAAGTCGCAGTTAGAGTCATTCCAATATCGAATCTAGGTGTGCCCCAAGAAAATAGCTCTGGTAACTTAACTAACGGTGTGTGTGAAGGCATATGAGATGATTTTCCTAATACAGCATACAAAAGCCAACCACATGAAATTCCAAGTAACACAGCGTAACTTTTCATCCATCCTTTCCCTTTAATTGATAAGAAAGTAATAAGGGCAAAAACAAAGAGCGCAATAGTAGCCGTTGTATAATCAGGATGAGTTACAGCTCCTTGTAATCCCATCATTCCTTTTAGTAACACACCACTAAGCTGAAGAGATAATATTAAAAGAAAAGTGCCTGTAACCAAAGGTGTAAATAAGCGTAGAATTCGATGAACAAGCCCTGTTATACCAAGAACGAAGAGTAATATACCTGCAATAATTAACCCGCCTTCTAAAAGTTGCAACACGTCTTTTGCGCTTTGGCCCTGATGCATAGCTACTTGTCCCAGTATGACAAATATACTTACCCATGAACCGGCTGGACCATCTGCTATGGGATAGCGATGCCCAAACCATGCTTGTATAAATGAACTTACTCCCACGACTAAAAAAGTTCGCTGCATTAATGTTGAGATATATTCTATTGATAAATAGAATATGCCACCAATAATTATAGGCAATGCAATTGCATTTGCTAATAAAAACACAAACCACTGTAGAATACTAAAGCTCGTATTAAAGTATTTTTTATTCATATTAGTCTCCTTTGCCGAAAAAGAATCTCATAGTAAAAATCCACCCTTTCTATACAGTTAGATTAAAAAGGATGGATTTTGTAAATCTATAAAATCATTTTAATTATATAGATAGATTTTTAATTAATTACCATGTACGGAACGGTAAGAATTTCCCGTTAAGTGTAATAACGATACGAGGATCGCCACCTTTTGGATCTTCTTGTGTATCCACACCTAGATTGAAGTTAATTGCACTCATTACACCTTCGCCAGCTTTTTCTAAGATTAATTCTCTAAGAGTTGGTGCGTATTGTAACATCATTTCATATAATCGATATAAGATTGGGTCAGTAGGAGGCATTTGCATTACTTGACCTCGAAGTGGAACTACTGTTAATGCCTGAACTACTTCTTCATCTAATTCTAATAGTTTACCAATTTTTTCTGCTTCCGGACGTGTCATTGTAGCTTGTCCTAATAATGCTGTTACAACCCAAGTCTCAGAGTTTTCACTTACTTTTGAAATTTCTTCCCATGTTAAACCTTTTGTGATTTTTGCTTCCATAATTTTTTGCGTAGCTTCTTGTCTATTCATATCTAATAACTTCCCTTCATTTAAGTAATAATTAATTTTTCATACCATGTAATGTTTTATATCCATCAACTACTAAATCTAATTTACCTGTGTGAGGATCAATAACTAAACCATGTACAGGAACATCTTTTGGAATAAGTGGATGATTTCTTACTAAATCAACATTAGCTTGAGTTGAATCGCAGACATCATCGAATCCAAATAACCATTTTTCAAGGTCAACACCAGCATATTCAATTGCTGATAAAATTTCTGGTGAAGCTACTCCGCGATCTAATATTTTTTGAAGTGTTCCTTTTGGATTAGTTTGGCTTGCACCACATCTATGGTGTCCGATAAGATAGATTTCATCTGCATTTAGATCATATACTGATGCTACAACACTTTGCATAACACTATCGAAAGCAGAAGCAATTTTACCACCTGCATTTCTGATAACTTTTGCATCACCATCGTGTATATCTAAAGCTTTTGGAAGTAGCTCAATTAAACGAGCATCCATGCAAGAAACAACAACCATACGTTTTTTAGGCATTTTTGTCGCTTCACAAGGAGTGTATTCCTCATTTTCTACAAATTGTTCATTGAACGATAGGATTTCTTGTAATAACATATTTGTAACCTCCTTTAAATCTAGATGTATTTTTTTGTTGCGTCCTCTATGTTATAGGTGAATATAACTGATAAATAATGTGATGTAAGAGGATAAACTAAGTATAGTGAATTGTATCGATAAGCAGAATAAGCTGGCGAAACACTTTCTGGCTTTCTACTTTCACGGTGAAAGGATTGGTTTATATCATTGATCAAACAGATTTTGAGATACTAAAATTATTAGGAGAAAACTCAAGAATACAATGGAAAGAACTTGGTCAGAAAATACATATGACGGGGCAGGCTGTAGGAAATCGAATTCGAAGGTTAGAGGATTTAGGGATTATTGAGCAATACACAATCGCAATAAACCGAATCAAATTAGGACAAGTAGTGACTGCGTTTGTTACTTTGTTCGTAACAACAGCTAACCATCATGAGTTTATGAATTTCTTTCAAGGAGAAGAAGGGATTTCTGAAGTACATCGTATAAGTGGTGATGGATGTTATTTATTAAAAACACATTTTTCTTCCAATGAAGAGTTGGATAACTTTCTAGGACGACTATTAAAGTACGGGAATTACCGTGTTAACCTATCAATAGGGAAGTTAAAATAAACTTTCTGCAAGTTTATGGTTCTTTTTGCTTGTGGCTAAGACATGGTTCAACAAATAAAAGGAGTATCTCTTATTTAATAAGAGATACTCCTTTTATTTGTTTTTAATAATTATTGATTATTTCACATCTGATTTTTCTTTTTTCATTATTTACTTTTGACTAGTGAAGGGAACTTTTTTAACATCAAAACCCCTGCGCTGTATGCAACAGAGATTCTATTATTACTTATCTGACGGTATGATCCTATTTCATTTTATAGCTTATTTAGAAGAATCATGTGCAGGTTTTGATTTAGTGTCCTTAGGCATTTCAAAGGTTTGATTATGGTTAGATTTCACATCTTCGTTAGGAATTGCTGGCACTGCGTCTTCAGGTGAATTATGGATTGGCGAAGAAGTTGTTGTTCCATCTACACTTGTTGTAACTGATATTGGTTGATTTTGATCAATTTTTGTACCTTTGTCCATCTTTTTTGCGGATTCTTTTTCATTTTTATTTGTTTGTCTCCATTCTATTTTTTTATTCGATTCTAGTTTGTTCGTTTTCATATCTTTTGTATCTACTGCACCACCCGCTAATAATCCTGTACTTAAAAGTGTTCCTGCTAATAATGTTTTAAACATTTTCCATTACCTCCTTGTTTAAGATTACATTTAGCATAAAACGAGTATCTGGAGTTTATTTGGAGTTCATCTAGATTTTATGTAAGTTTTGCATGTAGGGGCACCATACGAAAAAAGAAAATTGTGCGTTTGGACAAAAAGTAGCCGATTCCCTGTATGTTAAGGAACCGGCTACTTTATATACTACCTTTTTATGATTATGAAATTAAAAATGATAGAGTAGAAATCAGGTATGAAATAAATGTAAGTAACACAAGGAAGAATATAAGCATGGTATTGGATACACATCGTTCTATTCTTTTTTTCATTCAAATTTACTTTATTTTTTCAATTTGGTAGGATCAATTTGAAGTTGACCTTTCCAAGAACCAGCTACTTTTCCAATTCTGCTTATATTGATATCTAATGTAAGTGGTTGTTTGAAAGAATTTTTCCCTTCAGGACCTTCGATAAATGTAATGACACCTTCTGGTCTATCCTTAAAACGAATACCTATATGCTTTAATTCTTCACCTGATGCTTTTAGTTCGAATGGTCCACCATTTGCTCCTTGAATAAATGCTAATTGTCCGAAGTACCCATCTTTCTTATACTCTGGTTTTTTTTCTTGTTGACCATTTACTTTGCCGTCATCTTCAAGTTGTAACCCCGTTGTATCAAATTCAAACGGTACTACATTTCCATTTTCTTTTTCAATTTTGTAATGAACGGATATACGTGCATCCGCTACATATAATTCTTTCAGATATACTGTAACACCTTGATCTGTAATCTTTTCATCAAGAGGAATAAATTGCCCTTTTGTAACGTCTCTTCCTTCATCGATAATCGTATCATTTGAAATTGCATTGGAAAAATAAGAGGCAACACCTGTAGCTGCCACTCGAACTTGTGGAATCATGGCTGTTGAAAAAAGCCCTGCTACCGCTACTGCTATATACATGAAACGTTTTGATTTTTTATTCATATTTGTAAATAATCCCTTCTTCTGTTCAGGTTTTTGATTGATATAAGAAACATCTTCTAATTTCGCGCGACTTTCAAATGCTTTCCACGCTTGGTCTACATCAATTTTGATTTCCTTTGATGAATGTACTATTTCTTCCTCTAACATGACATTTTCCCATTGATTTAATTTACTAATTTCTAGTAATAAGTCTTGGCATGCGTTACACGTATCTAAATGTTTTGTGAATTCTTTTCTTGTCTCATAAGGTAATTCCCCATCCATATATGCTTGAATAAATCCCACATCATAACAATTCATTTATTAAGCCTCCTCTAATTGTTTATAAATCTTACGAAACTTTTGTTTGGCTCGGACCAATAATGTTCCAATAGAAGATATGTCGATTTGAAGCACTTCGGCAATTCCCTTATACTGAAAACCAGAAAATTTCATCAATAAAATGGTTCGATCTCGTTCATCCATGTTACGGAGTACCATTTGTACCTTTGTAATTTCTTCTTGTCTAATCCAGTCATCATCTAATGATGAAATATGTTGTACTTCATGATATTGTATGGTTTTATCTACTCTCGCCTGATGTCGTTTTTCAGATCGTAGATATTTATACGCTACATAAGTAGAAGATTTTATTAGCCATCCAGGTAAGTGTTCAATTCTCTTCCAATCGTTGCGATATAGCTGTAAAAAGACTTCTTGGGCTAATTCTTCAGCGATAGTCTGATTTTTGACAATCCATACGATCTGTTTCACAACGTAAACATAGTTTTGTTTAAACAAATCTTCAAATGTCACATCCGAAAAAGGCCTGTCTTCCTTTTTTATTTTTAACATGTCAGTTAAAACCTCACTCTCATTTGATGCCTGTATTATAGAGAACCCGGAATAACGGGTTTTGTGACAAAATTTTTTATTTTTTTATTATGTACGAAAAAAATATTCATCTGTTAAGGTGAAAAAAGGATGGCAGTGTTCGAGTTGTAATAGTGTTTCTAACTATGCACAGAAGTAAGTGTATTTTACAAGATTAAACACGTCTTATTGAAAAGGCGATTAATAATAGTGAGTTGGAAGAGCTTCTGAATGTGCAATTAAGCTCAATCGTGAAAAGGTTACTTCAAGTATTGGAAGTTCTATATACCGGTGAGAGTAAAGGGAGGAAGTATGATTTAACACTTTATCAGTAAGGAAAGTAAAAGGACCATCAATTAATTGATGATCCTTTTACTTTTAGGAATTTATTTTACACCTAAATTTTCTTTTGTTTTTGCAGGTAAATCAGCCTTTCTGTACTTCTTCATAAGGTTTAATTTCTGTGTCTGGTATATCTGTTTTCTTTTCGTCCTCTTGCTTAATAAGAAAAATCCTGCAGCTCAGTACAGGATTTTTAATCCAACTTTATTAAAAACTAAATTGTGGTTTAACATCACCTTTATAAGGTTCATGTTCAACAAATATCGTTATGTCCTTACCAGCTTGGTCTTTACCAGTTCTTTTATACGTAAATTTATTATTATTCAGTTCGGTAAGTTCAAGAGCGGCACCATATTTGTTATTACCAATTGATACATGAGCTCTTATTTTATTTTCATGTAAAACATCGAAATAGCCATAGTCACCGCGGCTTTGACCTGTTTCACTATTGAAGAACTCATATTTATTAGACTTGTCATCGAATTTTGCTAGACTTATAAAATTTGAATTAAATTGTGTTACATCATTACCAGCCTCATCTAATACCTTTGTTCCATGCCAAAGGGTTCCACCTAAAATTTTATCTCCGTCAACGTTTTTCACGATATCGCCTGTAGTAGAGTTCAATTGCTTGTCCGGATCCGTGAAAGAAAGTTCTTTTTCTTTATATGGAACATGTTCAACGAAAACTTCTACATCTTTACCGTTAGCATCTTTCCCCATTCGTTTATACGTAAATACATTTTTATTTAGCTTTGTCATGTCAACAACAGCTTGATACTTCATTGATTCTGAAATTAATATTCTCTTCTTCCCATCATTTGTGACAAAGAAAGTTCCTTTATCGCCACGACTTGCACCTGTCTTAGCATCAAAGAATTCATATCTGCCGGACTTTGCATCATATTTCGCAAGGCCAATGAAGTTTGCATTCTCTTTTGTTAAGTCATTCTTATCTTTGTCATACACTCTTGTACCTTGCCAATTTGTATCGCTAAGAAGGTTAGCCATTTTTTGGCCTTTCGTTAACTTATTTTCCTTTTTTGTCTCTTTAGCAGTTTGTTCTTGTTTTTGTTTACTATGATTTTCTTCGGCTTTAGTATCAGTGCAACCTGTTAATGCTAATGTGAATCCGAGCAGTATGGATGATAGTGCTTTCGTTTTTTTGTTCATTTTGTATCGTCTCCTCATTTTATGAATTTAAGTAGTACGGTTTGCGATTATAGTAATAGTTTGTCTTTCTGAAAGTAGTTACTACGTTTATTATGTTAATAGCCGAGTATAAACTCCCTCTAAATAAATCATTAAAAAAAGATAAACTAATTCCTAAAATTTTTTCATATTTATAAAAAGGAATTTTACATGCGGTGAATGTTACTCTTTCATTTTGAAAATGCCATAATCAAATAGGGGGATTAACATTATGATTACAGTGCGATTTTTGATGTGATGCTATACTGTGTATAGGCTTTTGATGTGTGTGTCGTTTTTTGTCGGTAAGTCGGTATATTTCGAAAATCGCCGATATATTTGGAGTTGCGCTGATATATTTTGGAGGGGGATAAAAATGATTGTGAAAGAGCGGAAAATGCCCGTATATTTGCTTCAGTTAGACGCTCTCCTTAGAAGATTGCCTATCCATCATCCCAAAAGGAATATGGTGGCTGAAAATCTAGCAAAATTTATGGCTAGTTATAAAGGAGAGCAGGCCATTGAATATCCGCTTAGTTTCTTATCTGAAACAGAATACAGTATTTTACATGATATTAGGTTGTTTGATCAGAAACATTATTTCCAAATTGATACCCTCATAGTTTCCTCACGTTTTCTTCTTTTTCTTGAAATAAAAAATATTATTGGTACATTAATCTTTGATGCAAAGTTTAATCAGCTCATTCGAATAGCAGATGGTACTTCGGAAGAAGGTTTCCCAGATCCGATTTTACAACTGAAGCGGCAAGAGATGCAGTTGAGAAAATGGCTGAGTTTGCATGGTTTATATAATATCCCGATGGAATCCCTCGTTGTAATTAGTTCACCTCGTACAATTATTAAAACTTCAGATGAAATACTTCCTAGTAAAATTATCCACGGTGCAAATTTACCTAATAGAATCAAACAAATTGAAAATCAATATAAAGAAGAAGCAATTGGTAATACAAAAGGACTTATAAATCAAATTATGAATGAGAACTTTCCACAGCGACAAAATATTCTTGCACAATATAAAATTAAAAAAGAGGAATTGCTCAGGGGAGTACAGTGTGAGGAATGTTTTACAATGGCAATGTTAGAAGAAAAACAGGGATGGCGTTGCTCAAACTGTAATAGTACGTCTAAACATGCTCATTTACGTGCTTTACAAGATTACACACTTCTGATTGACATGATAACTACTAATAGCAAATTGAGGGACTTTCTTAATATGCAATCTAGCTCTGCGGTTAAAAGACTCCTCCAAACAATGAATATCCCCTACACCGGGGAAAACAAAGGACGAATATATGATTTAACTTCTTTCCAATGATAATTTTGCTATAATAAATAGGTACTTATATGAAGGGGAGTTTAAAGAGAAAATGAAGTCATTTAATATCGATCATGTTATAGCTAGTGTTTTGCAATGGATATTAAATATAGCTTTAATTATATTATCCATTGTGTTATCGATCTTTTTAATTAACGAGACGATTACTTTTATTCAATACATATTTTCGGCGAAGAAGTATACATCTTATAAATTAGTGGAAAGTATTATTGTCTATTTCTTATACTTTGAGTTCATCGCATTAATTATTAAATATTTTAAATCGAATTATCATTTTCCGTTACGCTATTTTATTTATATCGGGATTACGGCTTTAATTCGATTGATTATCGTGTCACATGATGAACCGTTTGAGACGTTATTATATGCAGGTTCCATTCTTGTTTTAGTTATTGCTTTATACATATCAAATTTGAGAGATTTGAGAAAAGAGTAGCGGTGCAGATATAAGTTTGCACTGCTTTTTTATGCCTTGACCTTCAAGTTACTTGAAAGTTTACAATGTAAATAGGGCGTTTGAAATTGAAAAAAATTGAGAAATTAAGTGAAGAGGTTTCTTTTACTTGGAGGTTATAGGAATGCATAAGGAATTGAAATTACGTCCATTAGAACGAGAAGATTTAAAGTTTGTACACGAACTTAATAATAACGCGCATATTATGTCGTATTGGTTTGAAGAGCCGTATGAGGCCTTTGTGGAGCTACAGGATTTATATGATAAACATATACATGATCAAAGCGAGCGCCGATTTATCGTTGAGAAAGATAATGAGATGGTTGGATTGGTCGAATTAGTAGAAATCGATTATATTCACCGTAGAACTGAATTCCAAATTATTATTGATCCGAGTTACCAAGGTTACGGTTATGCAGCTGATGCAACGCGTTTAGCAATGGATTACGCTTTTTCCGTATTAAATATGCATAAAATATATTTAGTTGTCGATAAAGAGAATGAAAAAGCTGTACACGTTTATAAAAAAGTCGGATTTATAGTGGAAGGTGAGCTTCAAGATGAGTTCTTCGTTGATGGCAACTACCATAATGCGATAAGAATGTGTATGTTTCAAAAAGAATATTTTAGATCGAAATAATGGAGTGAAGAGACTATAGATAATGATTGTCTATAGTCTTTTTGTTGTTTAAAACAATAACTGTTTATTGTAAAACGATAAAAAAATGTTGACTTGTAATGTGGTGGGGCTTATTATGATGGTAGTCAAAGGGATATGGAAAATTAATTATGAAGTTAAAGGAGAATATATTATGAAAAATAAATATTTATTAGCTATCGTACTGATATCGTTAGGAGTTACTTGTTTATTAATACAAGGTGCAACTAGTAAAGTGGAGGAAAATGGTTTGCTTGTAGAACCGTTCTTTTTCCTAGTACCAATAAGTTATTTACTGTTCTTTAGTGGTATTGGTGTGTCGCTATTTGGATTTATTACTTCAAAGTTGAAAAAACAGTAATAGATACAGTGAAACTTTAAACAGTGGGGGTTTTGTGCATTACCTACTGATTATTAGCTTTCACCAAGCGAGATAAAACACTTACTATGAAATAGGAACATACGATATGGAAGAAAAATAAAAAGTGAGCTGAATAATGATGAACCATTATTTTTACACTGGAAGGCAAGTAGGACCAGCTATTACATTGGCCGGGGCACAGATGACAATTCAGGCAGTGCATCAGGCTATTCAAATGCAACAACAAGCACAAGTAGCGCAAATGATGCAGAGTCAGTATATGTCGTATTCACAGCTTCCTGTGCAAAGTATACATTATGATGTGTATCCAGCTGGTTTATTTTCAATTCCATATGGGGCAACATACTTTTTATGAAAGAAGGCGACTGATAAGAGTCGCTTTCTTTTTTATATTCCGCCTAATTTCACCCCAAGGAATGCGAATATGATACCGATTATATAAGTAGCACTTAAGTATAGGAGTAGTATGCCGAATTTTTTATGCTTAAAAAGCTGAACAGATTCTAATTTAAACGTTGAAAATGTAGTGAAGGCACCCATAAATCCCGTGCCTAATAATAGTTGCCAGTTTGTAGTTATCCCCGTTCCAATTATATATCCGAGTAAAAATGCTCCCGTTATATTAATGAGGAATGTAGCAATTGGAAATGAAGTTTTATTTATTTCTTTAAGCCGATTACTAATTGCAAATCGTGTAATAGCACCGAAGAATCCTCCTGCTGCTACTAATAAAGCATTAATCATGATAGTTCACCTTCCTCAAGGTGTTTTTGTAGTAAAAAATCTCCAAGTTTATAGCCAAGCAAAGACATCATTAGACCGCCTAGCATACTGCATGACACATATAAAAATGCGATACCAAAATGTGAATGATTGATTAACTGTATAGTTTCGACGCTGAATGTTGAAAAGGTCGTAAATGAACCGATAAACCCTGTTCCAATCCCTGTAATAATTTCAGAAGATAAGACGTTTAACCGGGCGATATAGGTGGTCAATAAAGCGAGTAAGAAACAGCCAATTAAGTTAATCGTTAATGTAGCAAGTGGTAATGAATGATGCCAAAGTGTATCAATAGTAAAACCTAAATAATAACGGGAAAGAGCTCCTAATATACCGGCTATGCCAACAATAATATATTTCAATTTCTTCACCTCTCTAATAGTTTACTCAAAAAAAATAGACTCCTACCAGTAGTCGTACTGGTAGGAGTCATTAGCTACATAGCAGTTATGGCGAACTCCATCGCCTATAAGTTCTATTTACAGTGTACTAAATATTATTTTGGATTACCAATAAATATGTTAATGAAAAGTTCAGAAAGTAGGATTTGTTATATTCTCCGAAAGTGTAATTACGTTACAGTCGTGCCTTCTTAAATGCTATGAGTGAATTTCAAAATAATTGCAGTGAGGGATATGTCGATTATTTGTTAGCTAAATATAATGATATGAAGTTTTCTTTATGGTAAAATATTTCTTGTGTCTTTAGTCCGTCCTGATTTAACTGAAAATACAGAAAAATAAAACGTTAGTTAACAAAAAGGGGTCATGTGTGTTGAAGAAATTTTTAAAAATAGTATTAATATTTATTGTAATAATAGCTGGTATTCTAGGTGGATTTTTAGCTTATATGACACTTACAAAAGAACAGCCAGCAAATGTTTTAGACGTAAAGGTTGAAAACAATAAAGAGCGTGTACTGCAGCCAGGAAATGAATTTAAAGTTACAACATTTAATATTGGATACGCTGGATTAGATAAGGACCAAGACTTCTTTATGGACGGAGGAAAGGGTTCTGGTTCGAGTAGTAAAGAACAGACTGAAGTAAACTTAAAGAAGATGCTTTCATTTTTACAAAATGAGAATAGTGATTTTACGTTATTGCAAGAAGTTGATATAAAATCCCACCGATCATTTGATGTAAATGAACATGAGTTTTTGAAAAAAGGATTACCTGATTATGCTTCGTCATTTGGGAAGAACTACGATACTAAGTGGGTTCCTGTCCCAGTCACAAAGCCGATGGGATATGCTGAGGGCGGATTAAGTACATTTTCTAAATACACAGTTCAAACAGCAACGCGGTTCCAACTACCCGGAATGGAGCCTTGGCCGAAGCGTTTATTCGATTTAGATCGTGCGATTGTTGAACATAAAATCCCTGTTGATAATGGGAAGTATGTTAGGCTCGTAAACATACATTTATCTGCTTATGATGAGGGCGGCAAAATTAGAAAGCAACAAGCAGAGTATTTAAAAGAATATATGAACAAGTGTTATCAAAACGGTGATTACGTAATATTAGGTGGAGATTGGAACCAGTTACTTTCTAATGTCCAACTAAGTGATCCTAAGTTTGTGAAAGAGCGTCCTGAATGGCTAGTAGAGTTACCGAAGGGCTTCGCAGATGGAGGATTCCAATGGGCTGTAGATTCATCTGTTATGACGGTAAGGGATGATGTGAAGAAATATGTGGAAGGTGAAAACTTTGTCACTATTATTGATGGCTTTATCGTTTCACCGAATGTTGAAATTGTAAATGTACAAGGGAAAGACTTAAAGTTTGAAAACAGTGATCATAACCCAGTTAGTGCGGTATTTAAGCTGAAGTAATTGATACGTGGGGCTTCATAGAATATCTTCTAACGGGTGAAGTTGTCGTTATAAGATATTCTAGAAAAATAATATCACATAAAAAGAGCACAAATAATGTGCTCTTTTTATACTTGGTAGGAATTTAATTGCTTTTCTCCGCGTTTTCTGCCAAGCTTAAGGAGAAAAATACTTCGAAGAAAGAAATATATAGGTGACGCATATGATTGAAGTTAAGACTTCTGAACTTAGTGATGGAGAATTTAATAGAGGTGTATTTGCAACTCGTGATATTAAAAAGGGTGAGTTGATACACTCAGCACCAGTTATCTCTTATCCGAATGAACAGCATGAACACATTGAGAAAACGTTACTTGCTGACTACGCATTTGAGTATGGGGTAAATCATACGGCATTCCTTTTAGGATACGGCATGTTATTTAATCATTCATATAAGCCGAATGCAACGTATGATATTGTCTTTGAGAATCATACGTTTAACTTCTTTGCTTACAAAGATATAAAAGCGGGAGAAGAGATTCTAATCAATTATAATGGTGAAGTTGATGATGATGAGCTGTTATGGTTTGATAAGGAAAAAGAAGAGAACGAAAAATAAATTAAAGAGTATAAAAAGAGCACATTCTGTTGGATGTGCTCTTTTGTATGAAATAAAAGGTATCGCGGATTATCTAATAAGTGAAAGGAAGGTGGACGAGATAAAATTAGTTAAAAAGGAAATGAAGGGGCTGCTCTTACGTAGGTAAGAGCAGCTTTTTGGTAAAGAAAATAAAGTAAAGATTACAAAAAAATACCACTTTATTTTCGTGTGGTATAGTAAGATATTGAAGGATATTAATTTGTAAAACCTATATATTTTACAAATTGTTGTCTATATGGTTACATGTCGAGTTTAGTAGCCCATTTGGGTTGCTTTATTATGCGATATATATTTTAATATGAGTGGCACCTCTTATAATTTAAGAGGTTTATAGGTGTCTCGAATTGATTTTAGGTACACTGTATCCACCACTTTAGCTTCTGATTTGTATTGTATTTTTTATGTGGGGATATTATGGGCCCGTTGCTAGCGGGATAAAAAGATTATAGAAATAGAGGAATCGTAAAATGAATATGCAAGAGGTTTATAAATATTTAAGTACGGTATTGCCTGAAGGTCATGTAAAGAAAGATGAAATGCTAAAAGATCATACGCACATTAAAGTGGGTGGGAAAGCAGATGTATTTGTTGCGCCTACTAATTATGATGAGATTCAAGAAGTGATAAAGTATGCTAACCAATATAATATTCCAGTTACGTTTTTAGGAAACGGATCGAATGTTATTATTAAAGACGGTGGTCTTCGCGGGATCACAGTAAGTTTAATTCATATTACAGGTGTTACTGTAACAGGAACGACGATTGTAGCTGGGTGTGGTGCAGCAATTATTGATGTGTCACGAATTGCGTTAGAACATGCTCTAACAGGACTTGAGTTTGCTTGTGGTATTCCAGGTTCAGTTGGTGGAGCGTTATATATGAATGCTGGTGCATATGGCGGTGAAGTAGCTTATGTATTAACAGAAGCAGTTGTAATGACAGGTGATGGAGAGCTATGCACTTTAACGAAAGACGAATTTGAATTTGGATATCGTAAGAGTGTGTTTGCGAACAATCATTATATTATTCTTGAAGCGAAGTTTGAACTTGAAGAAGGTGTACGTGAAGAGATTAAGGAAAAAATGGATGATTTAACGTTTAAGCGTGAATCAAAACAACCGTTAGAATATCCTTCATGTGGTAGTGTATTTAAGCGTCCACCAAATAATTTTGCAGGTAAGCTTATTCAAGAATCAGGACTGCAAGGTAAGCGAATTGGCGGAGTGGAAGTTTCTTTAAAACACGCTGGATTTATGGTGAATGTTGATAACGGAACTGCACAAGATTATATTGATTTAATTCATTTCGTACAAAAAACAGTTGAAGAGAAATTCGATGTGAAATTAGAGCGAGAAGTAAGGATTATTGGAGAAGATCTACAATAATCTTTGAATAAAAAGCGTATAAAGTATGAATTATTTCGAAATAACATTTGGGTATTGTTGACATTTTGTTTTCAATTCAATATAATGGCTAATAATTTAACAAATAATATACGTTGAAAGAGCCCAGTAGCAGTTTGTCACTGTTATCAAAGAGAGCTAGGGGTTGCTGGAACCTAGCACAAACAAATTTGCGAATTACACTCTGGAGTATCTTAGGTAATGCTAAGCGGATTGGCAATCGATATTATTGCTAAGAGTGGTATGAGTAGCTATGCTATTTATACAAACTGGGTGGTAACACGGTGAATAATCGTCCCTATGTCATAGACATAGGGATTTTTTGTTTTAAAAAATAAAGGGGATGACAAAAGATGAATATTATTGATGAATTAGAATGGCGCGGCGCTGTGAATCAACAGACAGATGAAGAAGGTTTACGTAAACTAGTAGAAGAGAAAAAGATTTCACTATACTGCGGAGTGGATCCGACTGGTGATAGTATGCATATCGGACATTTGATTCCGTTTATGATGATGAAGAGATTCCAATTAGCTGGTCATCATCCTGTTATTTTAATTGGCGGGGCAACAGGAACAATTGGTGACCCGAGTGGACGTCAATCAGAACGTCAACTTCAAACGTTAGAAGTAGTTCAGCATAATGTGGATGCGCTAACAGCACAAATGAAAAAGCTATTTGATTTCGGCGGCAATAGCGAAGTGAAAATGGTAAATAACTATGACTGGACACATGAGATAAACATTATCGAATTTTTGCGTGATTACGGCAAAAACTTTAGCATAAATAGCATGTTGGCAAAAGATATTGTAGCAAGTCGTTTAGACACTGGAATTTCTTTCACAGAGTTCACGTACCAAATCTTGCAAGCGATGGATTTCCATCATTTATACACGAAAGAAGATGTTCAACTGCAAATTGGTGGTAGTGACCAATGGGGAAATATTACGAGTGGTTTAGATTTAATTCGTAAGTTAGAAGGTCATGAAGCGAAAGTATTTGGATTAACAATTCCATTATTATTAAAATCAGATGGTACGAAGTTTGGTAAATCAGCAGGTGGTGCGGTTTGGCTTGATCCGGAAAAAACAACACCATTTGAATTTTACCAGTTCTGGGTGAATACAGATGACCGTGATGTAATTAAATACTTGAAATACTTTACGTTCTTACAGAAAGAGCGAATTGATGAATTGGCAGCGAAGGTAGAAACTGAGCCGCATAAACGTGAAGCGCAAAAAGTATTAGCGGAAGAAATGACGAAATTCGTTCATGGAGAAGAGGCATTTTCGCAAGCAGTGAAAATTACAGCAGCGTTATTTAGCGGAGATATTAAATCTTTAACAGCTGATGAAATTGAGCAAGGCTTTAAAGAGATGCCGACATTTGAGTCTTCAAAAGAGACGAAAAATATCGTAGAGTGGCTAGTTGATTTAGGGATTGAACCATCTAGAAGACAAGCACGTGAAGACATTAATAATGGAGCCATATCTATGAATGGTGAAAAAGTAACGGATGTAGCTACGGATGTTACTGTAGAAAATTCATTTGATGGAAGATTTATTATTATTCGTAAAGGGAAGAAGAACTACAGCTTAGTGAAATTAGGAGAATAGTTCTTGTGAAAGAGTGGAAGTAGGGAAGATATCTACTTCCGCTCTTTTCATATACACAATTTCGACATAAAAAAGTCAGTATATTTTGATAATTGAAGAGGGTTATATGATTCTTCTGCCGAATAAATAAATTAGAGAAAATTACGGATAAAAATAGCCCGAACCATGCAGGGCATGATTCGGGCTTATATTCAGATTAGTAAGCTAAGCTGAATAGACCTTTAATGTGTGATAAGTAACGAACGTTACTTGCTTCTTTCATTAATGATGCTGGTAAGCCTTTAAGTGGAGTATTGCTTGCTCCAATTGTAGCAACAGCATCTTTACGTCCTAGACTAGCAAGTGTTCCAGAGTTTACAGGTGCGAACTCTTCGAATGCTTTGCCTTCTAGTGCTGCGTATAAGTTGTATCCAATTAACTCACCCATTTGCCAAGCGATCTGTGCAGTTGGTGGGTATGGACGACCGTCTTCAGCAAAGACAACAGCGCTGTCTCCAGCAACGAATACGTCTTTGTGAGAAGTAGATTGTAGGTATGCATCAACTGTTGCACGGCCACGGTTTACTTCAAGACCTGATTCACCGATTAGTGGGTTACCTTGTACGCCGCCTGTCCAAACGAATGTGTTAGCAACAAGTTTTTGACCGTCTTTTAAGTCGATTTCATTGCCAGCAACGTTTGTTACAGGAAGACCTGTTAAGAATGTAACACCGCGTGCTTCTAGGCTAGTAGTTGCACGTTCGATTAAGTGGTCTGGTAATACTGGAAGGATTTTTGGACCTGCTTCAACAAGAAGAAGTTTAACTTCTTTTGGATTTACGCCATGGCTTTTTGCAAGTTTAGGCATAATGTCAGCAAGCTCACCAACTAGCTCAACACCAGTTAATCCGCCACCACCGATTACGATTGTAGCATCAGCTTCGTTTTTCGTTTTAGCGTATTCACGAATACGGTCTTCAACGTGTTTGTAAATTTTGTTTGCATCAGCAGCAGATTTTAATACCATGCTGTTTTCTTCTAGTCCTGGAATACCGAAGTAAGCAGTTTTACTTCCTAAAGCAACTACAAGTGCATCGTAAGATAGAGTAGTGCCGCCAGCTAGTTTGATTTCTTTGCTATCAACTGAGAATGACTCAACTGTTGCAATTTTAAGGTCGATATCTTTACCTTTGAAAAGCTTTGTAAGTGGCATTGCAATTGCTTGCTCAGCAACGTTACCAGCTGCAAGGCGGTGTAGTTCAGTGATGATTTGGTGTGTTGGGTATTGGTTAATCACTGTAACTTGTGCTTCTGATTTGCTGTAATATTTACGTACGTTTAAAGCGGCAAGAAGACCGCCATAACCAGCGCCTAAGATGACAATTTGTTTTGACATAGTATGATATCCCCCGTCTTTACTAATTGTTGTTATAAGTTAAATTATTTATTGTTACGTTCTGCACTAATTTGAAGATATGCGTTCACAAAGCGGAACATTTTTTGTGCTTGTGGATCTTTTAGTAATTTTAACAGACCGAATAGGCCGATAACTTCGTTGCTTTCGTCAGCACGATCTTTCGCTTCGATTGCAGTTGCAGCCATGCTTTTCACTGTATCTTTTACAGGTTCTACAAGCTCTGTAATTGCACCAACAGTGTCGCTTTTTAATACTTCATCAGTAGCAACAGTTTGAGCGAAGTCATAAGACTTAGTTAAAATGTTAACAAGCTCAGTTAATTTTGGAAGCTGTTCCACTAGTGTTGTTAATGATTCTTGTACCTCAGGTTTTAACAACTGATCAAGTACATCAAGTTGTCCTTGGCTAGCAGAAATTTGTACAGTTTCTTGTTCTGGCTTTGTTTGAGTCATAGTTTCTGGCATCTCCAATTCTCCTTTACGATAGCAATACTCTTATTTTTTATAAGTAAGATAGTAAACGTTTACGAAACTTTATACAAAGTTTCACAAAACACAATAAAATGCCTTTAAATTTATGATAGCAAGTAAGCTGAAATCATAAATCTAAAACCATAATGTCTTACCTATTATTTATGAACTGTCCGATACATGGCTTGTCCGCATAATGGAAAAGGTCCGTTACCGGAAAGTGTATATAATATATATCCTATATTATATACTATATACACCTATGTTAACATAAAAATGATTCCTAATTATTTGATATTGAGTGTATAACGTAGTATTGACAAGGCGTGAAAGCGCATAAATTATTTTGTTAAAGCTAGAAATGTACGTATATATAAAGAAAAAAAGGAAAAAACGGACAAATTTATGTTCATTTTTTCCTTTTTTTATTGTTCACCTTCTACAATTAGCATCGATGTATTACCTTCTTTTTCAAGATGGCATTCGCCCCAAGTACAAAGAGAGTCAAGAATTGATTCTAAAGACCAACCGTAATCGGTAAGGGAATATTCTACTTTCGGTGGGACTTGATTATATACTTTTCTTTGAATGACTCCATCGTCCTCTAATTCACGTAATTGCTGAGTTAACATTTTTTGTGTAATACCAGGCATTAAACGTTTTAGTTCACTCGTTCTTTTTGTACCTTTTGTTAGATGACAAAGGATAACAACCTTCCATTTTCCGCCGATAACCTCTAAAGTCGCCTCTACAGGAATATTGTATTTCTTCATATGAAACCCTCCTTTTGTGAGTAAAGTTAGTTAAATAATACAAATGTTACTTTTTAGTACCTATAGCACTTTAAAGTACGTACTTTTTATTATGTTAAATATGTTTCATAATAGCACATGTAAGAGGCAAATGAGTAGTACGGTACTTAAAAGTGACTATGTTACTTTTTAGTGCCTATCGTACTTTAAAGTGCGTTCTTCAAAAAAAGAATGAAACCATTCATAATAGCATTTGTAAGTATGAAATATATGTTTTAGAAGGTAAAAGGGGCCCTTTTATCATACTATTATGATTGGATTTCTTGTAATAAGGAGGAATTCAATTGAGTTCATATACAGTACCATCTTCGGAAGTTCAGACGGACCGAAGAAGTATGTTTGCTTTATTAGCACTAGCAATTAGTGCGTTTGGGATTGGGACAACCGAGTTTATTAGTGTCGGTTTATTACCTTCCATTTCAAAAGATTTAAATGTTTCGGTTACCACAGCTGGTTTAACGGTTTCTTTATATGCGTTAGGGGCAGCGGTAGGAGCTCCTGTCTTAACAGCGTTAACGGCTAGTATGTCGAGAAAGACATTATTAATGTGGATTATGGTTATTTTCATTATTGGTAATGGCATTGCAGCAGTAGCAACAAGCTTCACTATATTAATTATTGCAAGGATTGTAGCTGCGTTTGCACATGGTGTGTTTATGTCGATAGGATCTACAATTGCAGCTGCGATTGTACCAGAGAATAAACGTGCTAGTGCTATTGCGATTATGTTTACTGGATTAACAGTTGCGACTATTACAGGTGTGCCAATTGGCACGTTTATTGGTCAACAATTTGGCTGGAGAGCGTCATTTATGGCGATTGTTGTAATTGGAATTATTGCTTTTATCGCAAACAGCGTACTAGTCCCATCTAATTTAAAAAATGGTGTACCTGTATCGTTTCGTGATCAATTTAAACTAATTAAAAATGGAAGACTGTTACTTGTTTTCATTATTACTGCACTAGGATACGGTGGAACATTCGTAACATTTACGTACTTATCACCGTTATTACAAGAAGTAACAGGATTTGAAGCAAGTACCGTTACCATCATTTTATTAGTGTATGGAATCGCCATTGCGATAGGGAATATGGTTGGCGGAAAATTATCGAATCATAATCCAATTCGAGCGCTATTTTACATGTTCTTTATTCAAGCGATTATATTATTTGTTTTAACATTTACAGCGCCATTTAAAGTAGCTGGATTAATCACAATTATTTTCATGGGACTATTCGCATTTATGAATGTTCCGGGGCTACAAGTATATGTAGTTATATTGGCAGAGCGCTTTGTTCCGAGTGCGGTTGATGTTGCTTCAGCAATTAATATTGCCGCATTTAACGCAGGGATTGCTTTAGGTTCTTATATAGGTGGCCTTGTAACGAATTCGTTAGGATTAATCCATACTGCTTGGGTAGGCGGCATTATGGTAGTAGCTGCTGTGATTTTAACAGCGTGGAGTATGACATTAGAAAAAAGAGATCAAGTAAAATAAAAGGAGAGAAAATAAAATGAAAAACTTACAAAGTAAAGCAGTATTAAATAATGGTGTAGAAATGCCTTGGTTCGGTTTAGGTGTATTTAAAGTAGAAGAAGGGCCCGAACTTGTAGAAGCTGTAAAATCAGCAATAAAAGCAGGATACCGCAGCATCGATACAGCCGCAATTTACGGAAATGAAAAAGCTGTAGTTGAAGGAATTCGTGCAGGTATTGAAGCGACTGGTATTTCAAGAGAAGAATTATTTATTACTTCAAAGGTATGGAACGCAGATCAAGGATATGAAGCAACAATTGCTGCATATGAAGAGAGCTTAAAAAAATTAGAACTAGATTATTTAGATCTATATCTTGTTCACTGGCCTGTAGAAGGGAAATATAAAGATTCTTGGAGAGCGCTAGAAACACTTTATAAAGAAGATCGCGTACGTGCAATTGGCGTAAGTAATTTCCAAATCCATCACTTACAAGATGTAATGAAAGATGCAGAAATTAAACCGATGATTAACCAAGTAGAATACCACCCTCGTTTAACTCAAAAAGAATTACAAGCTTTCTGTAAAGAGCAAGGTATTCAAATGGAAGCATGGTCACCACTTATGCAAGGTCAATTATTAGATAACGAAACATTACAAGAAATTGCTGATAAACACGGCAAAACAACAGCGCAAGTTATCTTACGTTGGGACTTACAAAATGGAGTGATTACAATTCCAAAATCAACGAAAGAGCACCGAATTATTGCAAACGCTGATGTATTTAACTTTGAATTAACAAAAGAAGATATGGAAAAAATCGATGCGTTAAATCAAAATCACCGCGTTGGTCCAGATCCTGATAACTTCGATTTCTAAGATTAAAGTAAGAAAGAAAAAAGAGTGCTTTTATGCATTCTTTTTTTTGTGCATAAAAATATTTTCTAATTAAATACTACTTAGTATTAAGTTTGTTATTAAGGGGCTGTAAACATGAATATAAAGCAATCGTTCAAAATTTTAGCTGTTTTTTTAAGTGTTTTATTTGTGTTATTCCCGCTTCAAAAAGCATTCGCAGAAGTTATGGATCATACAAAGTATGAAATGGATTGGAGTTATAGTAAGTCAAAGAAGAAACCAATTCGAACAGAACTTATTAAAACGGCAGATGGAAAAATTGCATTTTGCTTAAATGTAGATTTGAAATCTCCAAGCGGTCAAGATTTACCGGAAATGGGGAAAGTGGATATTAACGTATATCGTGTACTATTAAATGGGTATCCACAAAAAAGCCCGCAAGAATTAGGAGTATCCGATTGGAGAGAGGCTCATTACGCAACGCAGCTTGCAGTGTGGAATGCGTTAAAACAAATTGATGTTAATGATTTAGATTTCCGCAATAAAAATGTAGAGAAAGTAACGAAAGATATCGTTGCAAAAGCAAATGCTAGTGAAGAATTACAAGAAATTACGATGAGTGTAACTCCTACAGAAGAACAAGAAGCAGTATTGAAAAATGATTTCTTTGAAACAGGTTTATATACAGTAGAAACAAATGCAAAAAGCGGAACGTATAAAGTGCAAGCAACAGGTGCACCACAAGGCGCGAAGTTTGTAAATGAAAAAGGCGAAGCGAAAACTGAATTTAATGTAGGAGAAAAGTTCCGCATTTTAATTCCGAAACAAACACCAGCTGGTGGATTTAGCTTTAAAGTATCAGGGAATTTAACGAAATTACAAGGTATTGCACATAAAGGAACGCCAACGATTCAAAATGCGGTTGTACTACTTGAGCGTAGTGAAGAGAAAACGAGCCCAGAGTTAGCGGTAAGTTGGAAAAAAGCAAATGGTCATGATAATAAACCAAATAAACCCTATACACCAAATGAACCACATAAACCGAATCAATATAACAGATAATAGAAGAAGCTCGTAAACATTATGTTTACGAGCTTCTTCTATTATTCAGCTTCAGAAACTACTGTGAAGCGTTCGTTTACGTGTTTTGGATTTTCGATTTCATCAAGTGCCGCTACTGCGAAGTCTTCGTAACTTACGTAGCTATCGCCTTTTGAGTTAACAAGAAGATTGTCTTTGCCAGCTGTATAAGAACCAGTACGTTTTCCTAATGCGAATAGTGCAGAAGGGCTAATAAATGTCCAAGTGATGTCATTTGTTTGTTGAAGAATTTCTAAGTTTTTACCTTGGTTTTGAGCAGTTGCAAGGTATTCATTTGGGAATCCTGGTGTATCAAATACACGTGTTGTTTTCTCTTCGTCTACAAATAAGCTTCCAGCGCCGCCAACTACAAGTAATTTTGTATTAGGTGCAGATTTCATCGCTTCAATAAGTACATTTCCTGCATCTACGTGAAGATGTTCTTGTCCTGCTGGAGCACCGAATGCATTTACAACTACATCGAATGCTTGTAGGTCGTTAGATGTAAGAGAGAATACATCTTTTTCTAAAACGTTTACGTTCTCTTCTGTAATTTTTGCAGCGCTTCTTACGATTGCATTTACTTCATGTCCACGATCTAATGCTTCTTTTAAAATACGGCTTCCAGCTTTACCAGTTGCTCCGATAATTCCGATTTTCATAATAAATCCCTCCAAAGTGTTTGTTAAAGTGTATATCTGAAATGAATGAATGTAATGTAATTGGGTTTGTTACAACTTGATGTAACCATTATAGTTACAGTTATATATTTTTGTCAATGGTGTTGTTTATGAAATTATTTTTTGTTTTAGTATGCACAGCTACTGAAAGTGGAGTCATAAAAGAACAATGTATTTATGTGGAGTGACCTAATATTTGGAAGTTGCAAGATGTCGAAAAATGTTGATTTTTGAATATTTTTTGAATATAATTCGATTTATGGATAAAAGGAGGGGGATAATTGTATGAATATGTTAGAACAATTCGTTTCATCAACGAATACAATTCTTTGGTCATATATTCTTATTGCAATGTTAATTGGTTTAGGGCTTTATTTTTCTATTAAATTAAAATTTGTACAAATTACTCATTTAGGGGAAATGGTTCGATTAATGAGTGATGGTTTAACTGGAAAGACACGTAAAAAGGGAAGTGTATCGTCATTCCAAGCGTTTTGTATGAGTTCAGCAGCTCGTATCGGAATCGGGAACTTAGCTGGTGTAGCGCTAGCTATTTCTATGGGAGGGCCTGGAGCTGTATTTTGGATGTGGGTTATTGCGATTATCGGGGCGTCTTCAAGTTTCGTAGAAAGTACGCTTGCGCAAATTTATAAAATAAAAGATGGCAGTGGCTTCCGTGGTGGTCCTGCTTATTATATGGAAAAAGGTTTAAATAAACGTTGGATGGGAATTTGGTTCTCTATCCTTATTACAATTAGTTACGGTTTAATTTTCAACTCAGTACAAGCAAATACAGTTACATTAGCATTTAAAAATGCATTTGGTATTGAGCGTTATGTTGTAGGGATTGTACTTGCGGTATTAGTTGCGGTTATTATTTTTGGTGGTGTGAAAAGTATTGCGCGTATGTCAGAAATGATTGTTCCGCCGATGGCAATTGTTTATATTGCAGTAGCTATTTTCGTTGTTATTAAAAATTATTATTTAATACCGGATATGTTTACAGAAATCTTTAAAGGTGCATTCGGTTTAGATTCAGCTGTAGGTGGCGGTATTGGTGCTGCAATGAAGTTTGGTATTCAGCGTGGATTATTTGCGAATGAAGCAGGTATGGGGAGTGCGCCAAACGCGGCTGCGACAGCGGATGTAACACATCCAGCTAAACAAGGATTTATTCAAACAATTGGAGTATTAGTAGATACATTTTTAGTATGTACATCAACAGCATTTATCGTACTATGTTCTGGTGCATATAAGGCAACGAATTTAGAAGGTATTGAATTAACGCAGGTGGCGTTAAGTTCACAAATCGGTTCGTGGGCAAGTAGCTTCTTAGCGATTATCATTTTCTTATTTGCTTTCAGTTCACTTCTAGGAAACTATTATTATGGTGAAACGAATATTGAATTTATTAAACAAAGTAAAACTTGGTTAACGATTTACCGTATTGCGGTAGTGGGAATGGTATTATTCGGTTCTGTTGCGACGCTTCAAGTCGTATGGAATATGGCAGATTTATTTATGGGTCTAATGGTAATCACAAACTTAATTGCGATTACACTTCTTGGACGATTTGCGTATGCAGCATTAGCGGACTATGTGAAACAAAAGAAACAAGGAAAAGATCCAGTCTTCAGTGCAGATTCTATCCCTGGTTTAATGAACACAGAGTGTTGGGATAAGCCGGCGGTAACTGATAAAGAAAAAGCAGTGTAATAAAAAGGCGAGCATCGAGATGAATTCGATGCTCGTTTTTGTTTGCCTATTTTTCTTGCATTTGTAGGGAATGAACGGTTAAAAATTGGATAAATGCACTCATTGATTTATAGTTTTACTTTCTAAAAAACAGAAATGTTATAAAAGATGACATTATCATGTTATAAAACCTAACATGTTTTTGTCGAAAATTCTTGATTACTAAAAGTTTTTAGAATATAATTTTCTTATTGTTAGGAATAGGGGGCAATACAAGTATGGATTTTTTAACTAATGTAATTGGGGATATAAATAATGTCCTTTGGTCATATATCATTATTGCGATGTTAATTGGATTAGGACTTTACTTTTCATTTCGTGTGAAATTTGTCCAAATTCGTTACTTCGGAGAAATGATTCGCTTACTTGGGGACGGGGCGAGTTCAAAAACAAGAAAAGCGCAAAAAGAAAAAAGTGGTGTATCATCATTCCAAGCATTTTGTATGAGTACAGCTTCTCGTGTAGGTACTGGTAACTTAGCTGGTGTAGCTATTGCAATCTCAGCAGGTGGTCCAGGTGCTGTGTTTTGGATGTGGTTAATCGCGGTAATTGGGGGTGCTTCTGCATTTGTAGAGAGCACATTAGCGCAAATTTATAAAGTGAAAGATGGAAATACATTCCGCGGTGGTCCAGCGTATTATATGGAAAAAGGATTAAATAAGCGATGGCTGGGAGCTATTTTCTCTGTATTGATAACAGTAAGTTTCGGATTAATTTTTAACGCTGTACAGTCTAATACGGTAGCGGCTGCTTTTGATGGGGCATTTAAAACAGATAGTAGATTAGTAGGTATTGTTATGGCTGGTTTACTTGCAATCATTATTTTCGGCGGAGTGAAGCGAATTGCTCGCGCAGTTGAAATGATTGTTCCAGTAATGGCAATTATATATGTAGCAGTTGCATTATTTGTTGTTGTAACAAACATTACGGCAATTCCGTATGTATTTAAAGAAATTTTCTTACATGCTTTCGGAATTAAAGAAGTAGTGGGCGGGGGATTAGGAGCTGCGATTTTACTAGGAGTAAAACGTGGATTATTCTCAAATGAAGCAGGTATGGGGAGTGCGCCGAACGCAGCTGCGACTGCAAACGTAACGCACCCGGTTAAACAAGGTTTCATTCAAACTTTAGGGGTATTTACAGATACATTATTAATTTGTAGTTGTACAGCATTTATCATTCTTTTATCAGATGTGCATAATGCTGCTGATTTAAATGGAATTCAATTAACGCAACAAGCATTAAGTCAACACATTGGACCGTGGGCGTCTATATTCGTAGCAGTTGCAATCTTCTTGTTTGCATTTAGTTCATTAGTAGGTAACTACTACTATGGTGAAACAAATATTGAATTCTTAAATGGAAGTAAAGTTTTATTAAATGCTTATCGAATTGCTGTACTTGGTATGGTTATGTTAGGGTCTGTAGCAACGATTCAAATCGTTTGGGATTTAGCGGATCTATTTATGGGAATTATGGCTGTTATTAACTTAGTAGCAATTGTATTCCTTTCTAAGTATGCTTTTGCAGCGTTATCAGATTATATTAAGCAAAAGAAACAAGGGAAAGATCCAGTCTTTTATGCGGAGTCTATTCCAGGTTTAAACAATACAGAGTGCTGGGACAAGCCAGCAGTAGCAGACAAAGAAAAAGTTGTATAATAAAAGATGGAACGAGCATCAGAGAAATTTGATGCTCGTTTTTTTGTAGTAATAAACTAGGAGAAGAGGCAAAAGACGAACATTAATGTAGGTTTTATAATAAAATGTAATTTTTTTTAGAAAAATGCGGATATGATTTAGGATTTATGTTAGAATGGAAAATGCCTTTGAAACAAGAGATTTTATGGTTTTTCATATCCGATTGATGGTTTTTAAGGAGGAGTGGAAAGTTCGGATTATTTCTCATTTCAAATGGTCAGACGTTCAACGTTAATGAAGAGTTAAATGGAGGATTTTATTAATGAAGTTTGTTATGTTTCTTGTAGGATTACTTGTTGTATTCGCACTCGGTTTTCTTATAAGTTCTAATCGTAAGAAGATTAAGTATAAACCAATCGCGATTATGCTTGTTATTCAGCTAGCGTTAACGTATTTCTTATTAAATACGCCAATTGGTTATATTTTAGTAAAAGGAATTTCAGATGGATTTGGAGCACTTCTTGGATATGCGGAATCTGGAATCGTTTTCGTATTTGGTGGTCTTGTTAATAAAGGAGAGGTTTCTTTCTTCTTAACAGCTTTATTACCAATCGTATTCTTTGCCGTTTTAATTGGAATTCTGCAACACTTTAAAATTTTACCGATATTTATTCGTGCTATTGGTACTTTGTTAAGTAAAGTAAATGGTTTAGGAAAATTAGAATCATATAATGCAGTAGCGGCTGCAATTGTTGGACAAGCAGAGGTATTTATTACTGTAAAAGATCAGTTAAGTAAAATCCCAAAACATCGTTTATATACACTATGTGCATCTTCCATGTCGACAGTATCGATGTCGATCGTTGGTTCTTATATGAAGATGATTGAACCGAAATATGTAGTAACAGCACTTGTATTAAATTTATTTAGTGGTTTCATTATTATTCATATTATTAATCCATACGATATTACAGAAGAAGAAGATACATTACAGTTAGAAAATAAGAAAAAGCAATCATTCTTTGAAATGTTAAGCGAATATATTATGCTTGGTTTCACGATTGCAGTTACAGTAGCAGCAATGTTACTTGGTTTTGTAGCATTAATTACAGCAATTAATAGCTTGTTTGATTCAGTGTTCGGTATTACATTCCAAGCTATTTTAGGATATATTTTCTCACCATTAGCATTCGTAATGGGAATCCCACAATCAGAAATGGTAACAGCAGGACAAATTATGGCAACGAAATTAGTATCGAACGAATTTGTTGCGATGCTTGATCTAGGAAAAGTAGCTGGTGATTTATCAGCTCGTACAGTTGGTATTCTTTCTGTATTCCTTGTATCATTTGCGAACTTCTCGTCTATCGGAATTATCGCAGGTGCAACGAAAGGGATCGATGAAAACCAATCAAACGTTGTTTCATCATTCGGATTACGACTTGTATACGGTGCGACATTAGTAAGTCTTTTATCGGCGATTATCGTTGGTGTTATGTTATAAAAAAAGATGGTCCTAGCTCGTAGCTAGGGCCATTTTTTATGGTAAATTTACATGAAAAAACCAATTAATTAGGAATATATTAACATATAAAAATCTTTTAAAATTTATATTGCATTTCGCCTAGATAACGCTTACAATTTGATTTGTAGGTGGTATCAATTTCAGACTTTCAAGTATGGTAGGAGAGAAGAGGCTACCTTTTATAAATTGCAATTTATGTAAACGCTTACTGATTTTAGATGACAGTTGAATAATATTTAGGGGTTTTAAATTTTTTTAACATCAATGGTCAGACGTCATTCGTTATACGTTATACGACCAATAACTCGTGAGAGAAGTGGAGGATTCACATATGAAAATAGTAATGTTTCTAGTCGGTTTACTTGTAGTGTTTGTACTAGGTTTCCTTATAAGTTCAGATCGTAAGAAAATTAAATATAAGCCAATTGCACTTATGCTTGTAATTCAATTGGTACTTGCGTATTTCTTACTAAATACAAAGGTCGGATTTGTATTAGTAAAAGGGATTGCAGATGGGTTTGGCGCTATTTTAAAATTTGCGGAAGCTGGGGTTAATTTCGTATTTGGTGGTTTAGCGAACGATGGACAAGCACCATTCTTCTTAACAGTATTATTACCGATTATTTTCTTAGCAGTATTAATCGGGATCCTGCAACATATTAAAGTTTTACCGATTATCATTCGTGCAGTCGGTTTCGTATTAAGTAAAATTAACGGTTTAGGAAAACTAGAATCATATAACGCAGTAGCAGCTGCAATTGTTGGTCAAGGTGAAGTATTTATTACAGTAAAAGATCAATTAAGCAAATTACCGAAAAATCGTTTATACACACTTTGTGCATCTTCAATGTCAACAGTATCGATGTCAATCGTCGGTTCTTATATGAAAATGATTGATCCCAAATATGTAGTAACAGCACTTGTATTAAACTTATTTAGTGGATTCATTATCGTTCATATTATCAATCCATATGACGTAAAAGAAGAAGACGATATTTTAGAATTACAAGAAGACAAGAAACAAACATTCTTTGAAATGTTAGGCGAATATATTATGCTTGGTTTCTCTATCGCTGTAACAGTAGCGGCGATGTTAATTGGTTTCGTAGCATTAATTACAGCAATTAACGGTGTATTCGATTCAATTTTCGGAATCACATTCCAAAGTATTTTAGGATATATCTTCTCACCATTAGCATTCGTAATGGGTATTCCAACATCAGAGATGCTACAAGCAGGACAAATTATGGCAACGAAATTAGTAACAAACGAATTTGTTGCGATGCTTGATTTAGGAAAAGTAGCTGGTGAGTTATCAACTCGTACAGTAGGTATTTTATCAATCTTCCTTGTATCATTCGCGAACTTCTCATCTATCGGAATTATCGCAGGTGCAACGAAGAGTATCGATGGCAAACAAGCAAACGTTGTATCATCATTCGGACTAAAACTTGTATACGGTGCAACGTTAGTAAGTATATTATCAGCGATTATCGTTGGGGTTATGCTTTAATAAATTAAGAAAAGCAATGAGCGTATGGGCTCATTGCTTTTTTGTTTAACTTGCTTTATCCAAACTTCTTTTAAATCGTGGTCTCTCTAAATAAGTTCCCAGTCTCCATACATATTCAACAGGCCCCATTCGATATTTCCGTAGCCAATATGTGCTAACCAATAGTTGAATCGTATAAATTCCGATGGTTAAAAGAATACCGAAGAAGTATCCGATTTTACCGAATAAGCCAAAGCCATAAGCGTAAAAAATTGTTGTTGCGATAATGGATTGAGCTAAGTAATTACTAACCGACATTTTCCCCATATTCGCCATATATGTTAGTAAGCGCGATGCTTTTTTGTAATGGAATAATAAAATAATTGTGCTTCCGTAAAAGAATGTCATGGTTACTAATGTAAGGCTATCTTGTAACATAATTAAAATTGGATGCTTTACGAACATGGCTAAGATTTTAATTGTAAAAGAGAAAATACCAGTGATAAGCCAAATCTTTTTGATAGAAGGTATGTGTTTATCAATCTCAAATAGCCAGCCCTTTTTTCCTACATACATTCCGAGTAAGAAAAGTGGGGACATAAAAATTATTGCGAAAATTGATATGAAAACTAGTCCGAAGAAACCGTTAATCCCAATATACTCGAAAGGATTTTCAGTTAATCTAAAGTTGACATGATCCATATAGCTTCCAGTTTCATGAACTTTATGCTCTTTTTCAATATAAGGAGCAAAATCATTAATATTTGTATTTGGATCAGTTTGATAAGACATAAGTGTAATGAGTGCGAGTAGAACAGTTGCCCAAATCAATAATGTTTTTGGTTTTCTATTTATAAACATCATTAAGAAAATCCCGATAAGCCCGTATGCAAATAAAATATCTCCGGACCAAACAAAGGTGCCGTGAATGAAACCTAGTAGTAAAAGAATGCTAATACGCCTTATATATGTAGGGAAAAACTTTTTTCCTTTTGCGATAATACTTTTTTGTAACAAAACAATGCTAAGCCCAAATAAAAAAGAGAATAGGGAAATAAAATTCTGTGTGCCGAAAAATTGAATAAACCAATTAGCACTTTCATCAAGTTTTCCGAAAATATAAGTGGGTTTTTCATTAGCGAATAACCCGAATTGAATTAATGTCATATTAACAAGTAAAATGCCAAATAAAGCGAAACCACGAATTGCATCAACAGCTTCTACACGTTGATTCATTTTTTCTCTCCTCGCATATTGTTTTATATTGAAAATAATACCATTTTCTAACTGATTCTATGTCAAATGTGAGGAAATTTAAGGTGATTTTAAGATAGAAAGCAAATAAAAAAATCACCTTAATACATTCATTAAGGTGATTAAAATATTACTCAGCTGGAGGCGTAAATGTACGTTTCTCTAATTCAGCATCTAGCATAAATAGTGCGTTTGAATCGCTTGTAATACGTTTTAATTTTTGAATGATGCTATCGAATGAAGCTTCTTCTTCTACTTGCTCATCAACGAACCATTTTAAGAATGTAATCGTTGCATGCTCACGCTCATCCCAAGCGATATCAGATAAGTGATAAATACGTTTCGTTACTTCACGCTCGTGCTCAAGTGCTACTTCAAAAGCGTTCAATACAGATTCATATTCATTATTCGGATTATCGAATCCAGTAATAATAGCGCGCTCACCGCGGTCATTAATGTAGTTGTAAAGCTTCATTGCGTGGAAACGCTCTTCTTCAGCTTGTACAAGGAAAAAGTTAGCGAATCCATCATAGCTCTCAGCTGTACAGTAAGCAGCCATTGCCATATAAGCGTGGGCAGAGTAAAATTCAAAGTTCATTTGTTCATTTAATGCGTCGTGCAATTTTTTAGATAACATAAAATCCCCCTTATTATTGTGACAAGAATATTATATCATAATTGATAATATTCTCATTTGGATGCTTCGAACCTTTTCGAAAGCTTTGTGACGTGTGTGTCCATAATGTCTTGTAAATCCAAGTCATATTTTTGCGAAAGAATAATAAGATTAGATAGTACATCACCAAGTTCTTCTTTTAGTTCTTGTTTTAGCTCTTCTTCTGTTTTCGTATCTTCATCAGGACGATCGCGGCCGATTTCAATAGCGCGAACAACGCGTGAAACTTCCCCAACTTCTTCAGTTAAGAAATTTAAGCGAATAAAGGCATTATACTGTGACCAGCTTCGTTTTTCGTAAAATTCCTCAACCCATCTTTGAAATGCAACGATATCCATTTCTTCCTCATCCCTTCAATATGTTGTACAATGTTCATTGTATCATAACAATATATAGTTTCGGGGTGTAGGAATGAGAAAGATTTGTGTGTTTGCAGGTTCCAATTTAGGGGAGAGACCAGAATTTAAAGAGCAGGCAATCCAGTTAGGGAAAATGTTTGTTGAGAACGACTATGAGCTTGTATACGGTGGTTCATGTGTTGGATTAATGGGAGAAGTAGCAAATGAAGTTCTTCGTTTAGGTGGACGTGTAACAGGTGTTATGCCGCGCGGTCTATTCCGAGGAGAAATTGTTCATACAGGATTAACAGAACTAATTGAAGTAGAAACGATGCACGAACGTAAAGCGAAAATGGCAGAGCTTGCGGATGCTTTTATTGCATTACCAGGCGGATATGGAACGTTTGAAGAGCTATTTGAAGTAGTATGTTGGTCACAAATTGGTATACATAATAAGCCGGTTGGTTTATTGAACATAAAAGACTTTTACGGACCAATTTTGCAAATGGTTGAACGTGCAGCAGAAGAAGGCTTTATGAATCCATCGAATAAAGAGTTAATTGTTTCCGCTGAGACGGCAGATAAACTAATTCATGAAATCCAAAATTACGAGCGTCCTGTTTTGGGGACGAAGTGGAAGCAGCTATCATAATACAATTGTATAGAGATTTTTGGGAACACATGTCATTTTATCTTGAAAAGGCATGTGTTTTTAATTTAGTTAAATATATTAATGTTGAGATATAATGTTTTTGGAAAAGGAGAAACAGATGGAGGAGTTTGTGTATTTACGTCCTGTTTTTAAAAGTATATTGGCAGCATCTATTCTTGTTATGCTAATTGTTTCAACACAGAAGAAAGAGCTGATTAATGAGTTTTCGCTTTGGTTTATTTCGATATTGTGTATAGGTGTTTCTGCGATAACGTTGTTTATGTCTGGGTTTATCGTTGATGAGTATAATTTAGGCGGAGATGTGCAGAGTTTTAATATGTTTATTGCGATTGGCTGTATTAGCGGTTTGAATTTTATTATTTATTATAGACGGCAATAAAAGAAGGCATTCCGTATTACTTTGGAATGCCTTTATCACTTTGATTACTTTGTTTTTTATACAGGTACCAGCCACCCCAGCCGCCACCAATTGCTACAACAACGAGGAAAGCATAGTCTTTAACCTCGATACGTATATTGAAAATATTAGCTATAAGTAAGACAATCCCAACTGTTATTAACGCAAAAAATGCTCTAATTAAGTAGTCTTTCAACTGAACCACTCCCGCCATTTAAGTAGTAAATGATGAATTTGGAAAAGCTTTTTGGATCTATTTTATAAAAGGGTGTTTCCTATATTTTAACATAAAAGAGATTGTAATATATTGATAAAAGTAGGAAAAGGGCGCGCTAATATTGTCGTGATTTGTCGGTAAGTCGATATATTGGAAAAATCGCTGATATATTTGATGAAACGGTCGATATAATGAAAAAATCGCTGATATAATTCGAGTTGCGGTCGATATAATTGAAAAATCGCTGATATAAATTTCATGTACCAGCATACACGACCACTCCATAGAAAAAAAGCGACTCTGAACGAGCCGCTGCCGCTTTTAATCTTATCCAGCTCCAGCGGCTAGAACAGTCGGTTGTTTCACTCCTTCATTCGAGGCAAAAAGCGCCTCGTAATCAGGAGTTCCAACACCCTCCTGTTCTGAACGAGCCGCTTCCGCTTTTAAATATATTATTGATTCAAGAACGCACGTAGCATCCAAGCGTGTTTTTCTAGTTCTGTGTAGATGCCTAGTAGTAGGTCAGATGTCATTTCGTCGTCAGATTCTTGAGCGATTTCCATGCCTTTTTTTAGTTCGACTAGCATCATTTCGTAGTCTTTCATGATTGCTTCGACCATCCCTTCTGCAGTTTCTCCGTAAGCTGCTTCTTGAATGGAAGATAGTTCTAAGTATTCTTTCATTGTTGCTACTGGTTTGCCGCCAATTGCTAAAATGCGTTCTGCAATTTCATCGATGTGAGTAGCTGATTCTGTATAAAGCTCTTCGAATTTCTCGTGTAATGTGAAGAATTGAGGCCCTTTTACGTACCAATGGAAGTTGTGTAGTTTTGTAAATAAAACGCTCCAGTTTGCTACTTGTTTGTTTAATACTTCGATTACTTGTTTGTTCATTATGATCAATCTCCTTTTGAGTGGTTATTTTATATCAATTACTAATTTATAATTATTATAATCTAGTAATTTGTATAAATCAAGCCTTTTGCTGGAATTAATTTGAACAAATTATGAACTGTTGTAAATAAAAATCCCTATTACTTTGAAGTAATAGGGATTTTTATTGATATCCAGCTCTGGTGACTAGAACAGTCGGTCATTTCGCGCCTTCCTGTTCTGAGCAAGTCACCTCCGCTTTTAGTTGTTATACAGCCTGTTGTTTTTCTACTGAATCCTGTCCATCCCAGCACTCTGTATTCTTTAAGTCAGGGATAGAACTTGCAATGAAAACAGGATCTTTTCCTTGTTTCTTTTGCTTTATATAGTCTACTAATGCCGCATAGGCGAACTTGCTAAGGGATGAGATGGCAATTAAGTTTGTAAATACCATTAGTCCCATAAAGAAATCAGCTAAACTCCAAACCGTTTGAAGGGCAGCGATAGATCCGAAGAACACCATTCCGACAACTGCAACACGATAAATCAGTAACCATGTTTTGCTTTCTTTAATGAATGCGATATTTGTTTCACCATAATAGTAGTTTCCTAGTAAAGAACTGAAAGCGAATAGGAAAATAATAATCGCTAAGAAAGTACTTGCCCACGGTCCAATTTGTGAACTTAATGCTTGTTGTGTTAATTCAATTCCTTGTAAATTTGATCCTTTGTAAAGTCCAGAACATAATACGATAAATGCTGTTGATGTACATACTAAGAATGTATCTACGAAAACACCTAATGCTTGAACAAGTCCTTGTTTTACAGGGTGAGATACATTTGATGTTGCAGCTGCGTTAGGAGAGCTACCCATACCTGCTTCTGTCGCGAATAAACCGCGCTGAATTCCGAACTTGATTGCTGCTCCAATACCACCAGCGATGGCTTGATCTAAACCGAATGCACCGTTAAATATTTCCATGAAAATGCTTGGTAACATATTGAAGTTGTTAATAACGACAAAAATAGCCACACCAATATAAACAATTGCCATTGGAGGAACGATCATTTCTGTAATACGTGAAATGCTCTTAATACCGCCAAAAATAATAACTGCAACTAATAAAGCTAATAGAGCTCCTACGATCGTTCGCTCTAGTCCAAAAGCATTTTCAAACGCTATTGTTACTGTATTTGCTTGTACTGAATTGAAAATTAATCCGTACGCAACTGTAATGAGAAGTGAAAACCAGACACCCATCCAGCGTTTGTTTAATCCTTTTTCCATGTAATATGCTGGGCCGCCACGGAATCTGTTTCCATCTTTTACTTTATAAATTTGTGCGAGAGTACATTCTACAAAACTAGTAGCTGCACCGATAATGGCGATAAACCACATCCAAAATATTGCGCCGGGTCCACCCATTGAAATGGCTAATGCTACACCAGCTAAGTTCCCGATCCCAATACGAGCTGCTGCACTTAAGCAAAATGCTTGGAATGGAGAGATGCTATCTTTTTTCTTTTCTTTTCGATTGAATCCTTTACTAATTAAACTGACCATCTCACTGAAATGCGTAATTTGGACAAACTTCAATTTAAAGGAAAAATAAAGACCGAAGCCGATTAACATTGCAATAAGAATATATGACCATAAAATATTATTCGTTACCTCAAGGAATCTGCTAAAGATATCAACCATATAATACACTTCCTTTTTTTCGTAATAAGAAAATTATATGCAAAAAATATACTGGAATCAATTTTTCTAAAAAATCATGTTACTTAAACGTACTTTGTGTTATGATTATGTTACATCGTAATATTTTTAGAATTATTTACATTTTAAAAAACTAAATTTAAAGCGAGAAAGAGGGGATAATTTGAAAGAAGAATCTTTATTGAAAGTAAGTCTTAAGAGTTTGAAAATGAGAAGTAATTTATTTTTTATCATTACATCTTTAAGTATCTTTTTAGGAGCCACTTATTATTACAATAAAAGATTTCCAAATCACAGGTATCCTGAATGGTTAGAATTTCTAAAATGGATTGGATGAACAAAAGACAGAAAAACAGAAAATTCAAATAAAAATTGTTGTGGAGGAGCTAAATATGAATATTAGAGAAAGTGAACTTCCGGGTATTGGTTACAAATTTCAAATCGTTACGAAAGGTAACGAAAAGATGGTGATTGTCATTCATGATGATGGGCGTAGAGAAATGTATCATTTTGATTCAGACCATGAAGAAAGCATCTCAAGTATTTCATTACGTGACTCAGAGGCAAGACAAATTGCAGCAATATTAGGTGGAATGGTATATAAACCTAGGGCGTTAGAAAATGTGGAGATGGTCTTTGAAGGTTTAGCGATTGAGTGGTTCAAAGTGGAGAATGCTGCTCCAGCACTTGGAAAAACAATTGGCGATCTTGAAATAAGAAAAACGTATAGTGTAACGATCATTGCAGTTATGAAAAAGAATATGAAAAAGCTATTTAATCCAGGGCCAGAAACGGTAATTGAAGAAGGCGATATGCTTGTAGTTTCTGGTGAGAGAGAAGAGATTAAAAAAATTATTAATGAATTACTTTCGAATAGGGGGACTGACTAGATGGATACTTTAATTTTTGAAGTTGGTACAGCGTTAGTATTAGTTGCAATTGCGGCAGTCATTGCTGGAAAGTTTAAATTCTCAGTAATTCCTTTTCTAATTGTTCTTGGGATGTTAGTGGGGCCACACGCGCCGACAATAGGTGTTATCGATTTCAAATTTATTGAAAGTGCAAGTGTAATTTCCTTCCTTGGACGGATTGGCGTTCTGTTCCTTCTGTTCTACCTAGGACTAGAGTTTTCGATGAAAAAACTAATTAAATCTGGACGTTCCATTGCGATTGGCGGAACAATCTATATTTTAATTAACTTTTCACTTGGATTATTATACGGATTTATAATGGGCTTCCCATTACTTGAAATCTTAATTATTGCGGGTATTATTACGATTTCTTCTAGTGCTATCGTTGCAAAAGTATTAGTTGATTTAAGAAGAACTGGTAATAATGAAACCGAATTAATTTTAGGAATTATTATGTTTGAAGATATATTCCTTGCTGTATATTTATCAGTAGTTTCTGGCTTAGTCCTTGGGGATCACGCTTCCTTCTTAGGGGCTCTCACTTCAATTGGAATTGCTTTAGGATACATGCTTCTATTCTTTATTGTAGCTAGAAAGGCTACGCCGTTATTAAATAGATTGCTCAATATTAGTTCAGATGAAATTTTCATTATTGTAGTATTTGCTTCTTTGTTCTTTATCGCTGGTTTTTCAGAAACAATTCACGTTGCCGAAGCAATTGGAGCACTTCTTTTAGGATTAGTCTTCTCTGAGACAGAGCATAGTGACAGAATTGAACATCTTGTTGTTCCATTTAGAGACTTTTTCGGAGCTATTTTCTTCTTCAGTTTCGGATTAAGTATAGACCCGTTCTCATTAGGCGGAGCAATATGGTTAACGTTAGGTGCTGTACTTCTGACGATAATCGGAAACTTTGTAGCAGGGATGATTGCAGGACGACAAGCTGGATTATCTCATAAGGCGTCAACAAATATTGGATTAACAATTGTTTCAAGAGGAGAATTCTCCATCATTATGGCTAATATCGGCATCGCCGGTGGTTTAATGTCAGTATTGAAACCATTCTCCGCACTATACGTGCTTATACTATCCATATTAGGTCCACTTCTTACGAAAGAGTCAAAGAATGTATATAAATTTTTAAATAAAATCTTTAAGTGGGATACGAAGACTAGCTAAATTTTAAACAATTGCTGTTTAAGGTCGGATTTTATATAGAGCATTATCGTGAAGGAATCTATAGTTAAATAGATTCCTTTTTTTATGGGAAATCAATAACTGGTTGTTATTTGTTAGAGAAGGAGATGTTTAATATTTTACATATTGTGGCATACATATAGGAAAAGGGTGTTTGGAAAGGGGATTATAGAGAAATGGAACTCCAGTTTCAAAATGTATATCAACAAGTTGAAAATTGGTATGTGTTGGATTCGGAGCTTCCTTGGGATGTCAAAAAGTTAAGAAATGATTTATTTTCTCTTATTGAAATAAGTACAACGCCAGTTATTTTTTGTGATACGTGTGATGCGAATCATGTACTTTTATCATTAGGAGAAGAAGAAGAGGAATTTTTATTCCCAGTAGGTGGTTTTTATCATAAAGAAAAGCAATTAATTTTCGTTTGTATGTGGGAAGAGTATGAACAAGTGCTCAAAACGCTATTGCATGAATTCAGGCATGCGATGCAGCATAAGGACGATGTACTATATGTTGGAAATGAACTATATGAGGAAAGATGGATCGAGAAAGATGCGAGGCATTTCGCGGAGAGGAAGCTAGATGAATATAAAAATAGAAATTTAATCTGAAGCATAGTGGAGAAAGGGCGCTGTGCTTTTGTTTTGTCGCTAATTAAAAATAAGTAGTTGACCTTTATTAAGTTTAGTTCTAAACTAATAGTATCAAATGAGCGAGGTGATGGAATGAAAGCAGAGGAAAGACTTGGATTACTATTATGGTTTCGTTTATCACGCTTTTATAATAGAAGTATTCGTGAGACGAATCAGCATTTGAAAAAGTGGAATGTATCTGCTGCTCAGTTTGATGTATTAGTTCAAGTTGGAGGACACGATCGTTTAACGCAGCAAGAGCTTGGAAATAAGTTATTTGTTACGAAAGGAAATGTTACTCAACTTTTAAATAAGATGGAGCAACTCGATTGGATTCAGCGTGAACAAGAAGGTACCACGAAATATATTTCATTAACAAAAGAGGGAAAGGTTCTATATGAAGAAATAGTCCCGCCGCAAGAAACATTTCAAGCAGAACAATTTGATAAGCTAAATAGAGAAGAACAAAAACAATTATTAGAATTACTGAAGAAGTTGCAGTGATAAAAATTAAAAATAAATATCTCGATTTCGAGATAATATGAGGTGAAGGATATGTTTAGAAAAGTTGATCATAAAAATATGGGAAGAGCAAATCACGGGTGGTTAAATACACATTTTCATTTTTCTTTTGCAAATTATTATAATCCAAACAATATGAATTTTGGAGCAGTACGTGTTATGAATGATGATTTAATAGCGGCACAAACTGGTTTTGATATGCATCCGCACCGTGATATGGAGATTATCTCTTACGTTATAGATGGTGAATTAACACATGAAGATAGTATGGGGAACCGAGGGACAATTGAGCGTGGGCACGTTCAATATATGAGTGCAGGTACTGGTGTATTTCACAGTGAGCATAACTTAGGAAATGAAACATTGCGGTTATTACAAATTTGGATTTTACCGGACCGTGATGGTCATAAACCGAACTATGGTGAGTTTAAATTTGATTGGAGTAAACGTGAAAAGGAGTGGTTCCATATGGTATCTCCTTTTGATGGAGATGCACCAATTCATATTCACCAAGATGCAAATTTATATTCTTTATCATTAGAGGCTGGTAAAGAAATTCAGTTTCCTGTTCAAGAAGGACGTCAATTATACCTTGTACAAATTGAAGGTAGCAGTGTTGTGAATGGTGAAACACTCGTAACGCGTGATGCAGCGGAGGCTGTAGAAGAAGAGATTCGCATTCAAGCGAAAGAAAACTCTCATTACTTAGCGATTGAAATGAAAATGGAATAAAGTGAAATTTTAATCCATGGTGATTTTAAGTATGTGAATAGTGGGATGAAAAGTTATAGGAAAAAGGATATCGGAAATGATATCCTTTTTGGTGTGAGTTAAATTAACAGAAAAAACTTTCTCAATTTTTGGAAACAGGTATCAGGAAAGTTATTCAGAATTTTATAAAGGTGTTAAAAACTTTTAGGGGAATGGGGAGTGTTAGATTGAAAAAGCAAGTAATTTCATCAGCATTAGCATTAACTGTTATCGCAAGTGGGTTTGGGGCATTTGGAGCAACTACGACGAAAGCAGAAGAGCAAAAGATCCAGTATCACCAAGAGTTTAAAACGCCAGCTTACATAGGTGAAGAATGGAAAGCGCCGGAAGGACTAGATAAAAAAGAGACAGTCTTTCAATATTTAGAGAGTAAAAAGGATATGTTTAAACTAGCGGGAAATATTGACAAACATTTCAATATCGTTGGTGAAGAAAAAGATGCTGAGTCTGGTACAACACATGTGAAGTTAGTTGAGAAGCATAATAACATTCCTGTGTATGGTTCAGATCAAACAGTTACGCTTGATAAAGAAAATAATGTAAAAGCATTTTTCGGACAAGTTATTCCGAGTTTAGATGATAAAAATATTCCTGCATCTGCAAGTATTAGTGCAGAACAAGCAGAAACGATTGCAAAAGCTAATATTGAGAAAGAAATTGGTAAAGTAAAGAATTATGATGGTGTGAAAAAAGATTTATATGTGTATGAAAAAGATGGTCAATACTATCTTGCGTATCTTGTAAAAGCATCGGTTTCAAAACCAGCTCCAGGATATTGGCATTACTTTGTTGATGCAACAAATGGGAATGTTATTGAGAAATATAATGCGGTAGATAACATTACTGGATTTGGTTACGGAGTATTAGGCGCTAGACAATCATTTGAAATTGCTCAAGATACGAAAACAGGAGCGTTCAACTTATTTGATGGTACACGAGGAAAAGGTGTCCATACATTTGATGCAGAGAATATGGATGAAAACTGGTTTAATTTATTCTCACAAATTCTTGGATATACAGGAGAAGAAATTGCAAGTAAATCTAAGTTCTTCGAAGATAAAGCGGCAGTTGATGCGCATGTGAATGCAGGTAAAGTATATGATTACTACAAAAAGACATTTAACCGTAACTCTTTCGATGATAAAGGTGCGAAACTTATTTCTACTGTTCACGTAGGTGAATCTTGGAATAACGCAGCTTGGAACGGTATTCAGATGATGTATGGTGATGGTGATGGCAAGACATTCATTCCATTATCCGCTGGACTTGATGTTATCGGTCACGAATTAACGCATGCTGTAACTGAGCATACAGCAAACCTTGTATATAAAAATGAATCAGGTGCGTTAAATGAATCGTTATCTGACATTATGGGTGTCATGGTTGAGAAGAAGAGCTGGGATTTAGGTGCTGATATTTATACACCTGGTAAGCCTGGTGATGCACTTCGTTCTCTGAAAGATCCAGCATCTATTCCGAACCCATTAAAACCTGGTGAAGGTTACCCAGATCATTACAATAAACGTTATACTGGAACAGCTGATAATGGCGGCGTTCATATTAACAGTAGTATTAATAATAAGGCAGCGTATTTAGTATCTGATGGCGGCACTCATTACGGTGTGAAAGTAACTGGAGTGGGCCGTGAAGCGACAGAAAAAATTTACTATCGTGCTCTTACTAAATATTTAACTGCAAACTCTGACTTTAAAATGATGCGTCAAGCAGCACTTCAATCAGCAGAAGATTTATACGGTAAAAACTCTAAAGCTGTACAAGCTGTAACAAAAGCTTATGACGCTGTAGGAGTAAAATAATAAGAGAAAAAAGACCTGACTGGATTGTCAGGTCTTTTCCTTATTTAATCACGAACACCTAATGCGATTTTTGCCATACGTGACATACGTTCTTTTGTCCATGGCGGGTTCCATACAACGTTTACTTCTATTTCATTTACTTCAGGTACATTCGTTGATAATACTTTCTTAACGTCGGATACGATTTGGCCAGCCATTGGACAACCGATAGAAGTCATCGTCATTGTAATGACAGCATTATTATTTTCATCCGCTGTAACGTCATAAACTAATCCGAGATTGATAATATCAACACCTAATTCAGGGTCAATAACAGCTTCTAAGTTCGCATATAACTTTTCTTCAAATGCTTGTTGTGACATGTGTAGCACCCCCTAAATATTAATGATATCGGTTCTCATTATAACGGATATGCGGGATAAGTGCAGGAAATGAGCTCAAAAAAAATATTCCTCTCGGAGAAACAAAAATTATAGCGGATAATGGAAAAGGGCAGATGAGTACAAGTAAATGTTATTTAAATGTATACATTTGTATATCCAAAAATTCATAAATAAATATTAGAAATCCTATTGTAATTTGAAATAACATCATGTATACTTCTAATTAGTTGATAACGATTATCACTATCAACTGAAACATTACTCTTCGTTATGTTGGTCATACCCCTTTTTGACGACGTAAGTCAGAGACGAATGTTGAAATATCTTGTGTCCTATTCTACAGAATTATGGTAATCTCCAACCTCAACTTATATGCGCGAGCATGCAAAAAGGATCCTATCCGTGAAGGGATCCTTTTTTGCATGTTGTCGCAATTATTGTATATAGACCGGGTATTCGTTCTTCAATTCCTTCTGGTGCCGTAGAAGGGAAGACCCATCTTTGATGAGACCCGTGTTCTTCAACTAGTTTTTCAATTTTAAAATGTTCTTCCGCGAGCGTTGTAACAATTTCTCCTAACGTCCAGCGGCGGATGGTTGTTTTCGGTAAAGATTCTTTTTGTGCTTCTGTAAGAAGAATGCTGTAAGCAACATCATCTTTAATTAATTCTTCATCAAAATAACTTCCACTTGCTCGAAATGATGGATGGTCTATTCCTAATAGTTTTGTATACATTGGATGATAATCGCGAAGGATAAATGTTCCGTCCGTTTTTAGTAATTGAGAGATTTTTGTAAAGAGCGGTTTTAAATCTAAAAAGTAATGGAGTACACCAAGTTCTAGTAATACGATATCAAATGATTGAGGGAGAGTTACATCTAGTACATCAGAGACGATGTACTGAATAGAAACTCTGGCTGCTTCAGCAAGTTCATTTGCGTATTTTGCATTACTTGCTGAAATATCAACAACCGTTACGTCAGCTCCTAAAAGAGCGAGAGCAACTGCTTTGTTACCTTTTGATCCGAGTAAATTAATAATACGCTTTCCTTTTGGAGATTGTATGTAAGGTAAATAGTAGGAGACTTCATGAACAGGATCTTGCATGAGTTTTTTTGCATATTCTGTCGGTGTGCCGTGACGATTCGTCCAAGCTTCATAAGCAGCTGCATTCCAGCTTTTTTCATTAATCGTGCTTAGTTGTTTTTGATTCAATTTTATCACTCCTTTTGTGAACTTATACTTATTCGGCAGGAGGATGAGATTTCCTGTTCTTTTTGAATTGATGTTTGATTTTGTATGGTGTGATGAAGTGGAAAAGAAGAGATTTTCGAATAGTCTTCTTTTTTAAAAAATCGATATATTTGAAAAAACACCGATATAATCTCATGTACTGCATAAAGAAAAGGGGTGTTCCTGATTAATGGAACATCCCTTTTCTATTATGCTGTATATCCCTCTTTCTTATCTTTCAAAAAGAAAAGTACAGCAAGGATTACGAGAATAATAGCTGCAATATCATATGTTATTTTAAATGTATCGTTAAAGTTTAAGTACTCTACTAAAGGAGTTTTCACTGCCCCTGCATATATGCAAATAGGAATTAGGAGAAAATCGTAAAATTTCTTTTCTTTCAGGTATCGTATTAGGAAGAAGATACACATAATAGAAAACCATACTATGCTTAAAATAGTCATTTATACCTCCCAAAAAAGTTTACATCATATTGTAACTTTGTTTGTATTGTTTACGCACTATGCACACGATTATGTTTTTTTTCTTTCCTAGCAGTAAGTAGTTGTGGTGTAAAAATACCGAGTAATATAAACACAATTCCTATCCACTGCATGAGTGATACAACTTCATGAACAAGTGTAATAGAAGCGATAATTGCTGTTGGTAATTCTGCTGCACCTAATATTGTACCAAGCCCCGTTCCGACTTTCGGTACACCAATTGAAAAACAAATGACAGGTACAATAACTCCAAACAGTCCAAGAAAGAAAGCATATTTCCATAGGCCTGCTTGTAAAGCGCCGTCCGTTAAAAAGGTAGGCGGGAAAAATAAGCATACAATAAGAGTAGCACTCGTTGTCATAAGAAAGCTTTTTGTATAAGGCGGAACATCTGTAGCGACGCGCCCGCTTGCAAATACATAGAATGAGAAAGAGACGGCAGCTAATAGCCCGAAGATAATACCTTTCGTCGAAAAGTTTTGTCCAAGTCCTTCAAATACTCCACCAGCAAACAATGTACCAGTAAACAAAATAATAATAGATATAACTTTTTCACGGCTTGGGAATGTGCGGTTGGCAATCGCTTCGATGACTACACCAATCCAAGTGAACTGAAAGAGTAAAACGACAGCGATAGAGGCTGGCAGTTCTTCTACAGAAATAGCATAGAAAATACCTGTCATACTCATAGTTGTGCCGACTGTTAGTAACGAAAAGAATTGTTTTTTTGATACTTTATGACGTGAAAAGAAAAGGACGAGTAAAAGTAGACCAATCCACCCGAAGACATATTGTCCTCCTAGTAGTTGGTGTGCTGAAAATCCGTCGATGAATCCGAGTTTAAAAATAGTTGAAAGTACGCCGTAGCTACAAGCGCCGAATAAAACTAGTAATGAATACTTAAATTTCTCCATGAGAAAACCTCCTTATATAAAGTGAAACTTTAATCAGTGGGGGTTTTGTTCATCCCCCACTGATTATCAGCCCTCACCAATCGGGCGTTTATGGGCAGCCTGACTCCCACCTAACTTCTTTGCTCCAGCCGAATTTTTGGGTGGGAGTTTTACTGCCCGCAAATAGCGGGATAAATAAAAAACGCCCGTTATCCTAATAAGGACAACGGGCGAACGAAACAGAGTAAGAGACTCTACAAAATTCCGCCACTCATACGAAGTATGAGTTTGGGTTATGAAATTATAGTAGTAGTTTACATTGCTTTTGGAAAGACAATTGAGCATTTTACACCTTGAGGTGTGTTTTGTATTCCATAAGGAAACTGATGTTTATCTAGTATTTGTTTTACAATATATAATCCAAGACCGCTGCCTTGTACTAAACCGTTGTTTCCAGGGTTAGCGCGATAGAAAGGCTCAAATAGATGATCGAGTTTGTCCTCATCTATTTGTGAACCTGTATTTAAAACCTCTAATGCGTAACCGTTTGGTTTTTCATAAAGCTTTATATATACATGCTGATGATCGATTGTATAGTGAATTGCATTTGAAATAATATTAAAAATAGCAGTTTGAATAAATTTAGGATCAGCTAAAATTATTACATCTTGTTTAATGTTAGATTGAACAGTTAATTGCTTTACAGATATAAAATAATCTACTTTCCGCATAACGTCCTCAATGATGTTAGATAGTGAAACAACTTCTAAATTCGGTTTGAATTGAGGATTTTGTATTTTGGATAATTCTGACATCTTTTCCGTTAATATGTTAATATCTTGCATCATCTCGTAGGATCGTTTTAGATATTTGTCTCTATCTTTGTATGCACCGATTCCGTGAATCATGCCATCTAGTTGTCCCATAACGACTGCGATAGGTGTTTTTAATTCATGGGATACCATAGACATAAATTCTTTACGAGATTGTTCTAATTGTTGTTCTTTCTTGAGCTCATTTCGTAAATCTTTATTTGTTTCATGTAGATTTTTCACAATAGTTGGGACTTGTGAAGCCGCTACTTGCAAATTGAAATCTGTTTGATCTGTATTTTTGTTAGGTGATTGTTTATCTGAAAAGTCCAGATTTATAATATCTTTTAAAGTATCGCTCATATATTGAAAAGGTTTGGCAATTAGTTTGGCATAAATTAAAGAACCGAGCAGAGATAATGCAAGCATTGTTGCACCAATATTTGGAGCTAATTGTTGCAAGGCATCTGCTAAACTTGGACTATCATGTGTTTCATTTGTTTTCTTTGCTGCATTTTGTGTATGTAAGGAAGTAGGGTTAGCGGCTGTTTGTTCCGCTTTAGTATGTGATTCAGTTTTGTTACTTTCCTCCGAAAGATTTGCTGCATTTTCTTTTGCAGCTACAGTTTGGCTAGTTTGCAAAAGATGATTAATAGCTGTAGAGAGTGTTTTGAAATCTATAATAGATGACTGGAAATTTGAGATGCTACCCTCTGAAACAACTTTATTTTGTTCATTTTTCGTAACTGAATCCGCATGTTCCGCAGTTGGAGTTTCAGTTTTTTTCGCATAATGCTCTTTATCATAGTTTAAAGCTAGAAAATAAATAATTTGATACAGGCAAAATGATAAAAGAACACAAAACAATAAGGTTTTGATGAAAATATTTTTGGTGATGTTATCCTTGCTATGCTTCGATTTTGTAGCCAATGCCTTTCACCGTTTTAATATAAGGGATCCTCAATTTTTTTCTTAAATTTTTAATATGTGTATCTATAACTCTTACATCACCATAATGTTCATAGCCCCATACCTTATTTAATAAATCACTTCTTGATAATACTTTTCCTCGATTTTGTAACAAAGTATATATGATCTCAAATTCTTTAGTTGTTAGTTCAATTTGATTGCCATGAACATAAGCCGCATACGCTGTAGAATTTAACATCAATTCATGGAATTGTAGTATAGTTGCAGTTTCGGTTTCCTTCGTTGTTGTCCTTCTTAATACAGCTTCTACGCGTTTAATAAATACCGTGTAATGGAACGGTTTCGTAATATAGTCATCAACGCCCAACTCAAACCCTTTAATTTCACTTTCTTCATTATGTAAGCCTGTTAACATAATAATTGGTATATCAGACTGTCCTCGCATAATTTTACAAATACTATAACCATCTATATCTGGTAACATTACATCAAGGAGGACAAGGTCGTATGAATTTTTTTGGAAAAGAAGAATTCCTTCCGTTCCAGCGCCAACCACATCAACGGTAAAATTTTGGGCAGTTAAAAATTCACGAATAAGTTCTTGTATATCTGGGTTGTCTTCAATCACCAGTATATGCGTCATAGTAACACCTCCTAAATAACGCTTTTACCGCAATATTCGAATTCTTCATTTTTGGATGACTCAGGTTATATATACATATAATAAGCCCCCGCTATAAAGTAATCATAAAAGTAGCAAGGGGAATTGTTTATTGGAACTGAATATTTTAGAATCACAGTAGTTCTATTATAGAGTGCAATGTAAAATTTATAACTGTATAATTTTAATATCCATGTTTATCAATGTTCAGACACTATTTAGCGCAGTCTACCTTCATTATATATGCAAGTATAGTTGTTCCGCTACTGTAAATGAATAAATAAAATAAGCCAAGATATAAAATTCTTGGCTACATGTAAATCTGGTTCATAGGTTATTTTACAGTGACAGTGGCACGATCGTGGATACGTTCAAATAACCAATGTATATCGTTGTTATACATGCGAATACAGCCGAGTGTTGTAGCTTTACCAATCGCTTGATTATTGTTAGTGCCGTGAATTGCATACGTTGTTCCGTATGTTCCTGCCATATTTAATCCGAGCCAACGATCACCGAGTGGATTACGTGGATCGCCGCCTTTAATATGTCCTGTATAATAAGGACGGTTTTTAATTTTGTTTACCACTTGAAAAGTACCTTTCGGTGTAGGCGTTGCAACTTTTCCAGTAGCGACAGAGAAGCTTTTTATAAACTTTCCATTTTGATAGAAATCCATTTTATTTAATTTCGTGTCAACGATAAGCTGTTCGTTAGTTGAAGCTGCTTCTGCAGACATATATGGAACAGTTAAAAAACCTAACGATAACATTATAGTTACTAGTAATTTTTTCATTATATTCTCCTTTTACTATTTTAGTAGTATTACATACACCGAATTTGTAATCCGCGTAATGCTTGATGTACGTTTTCATTTAGTGATTCAAAAAAATTAGTGATTTTTGTATTATATTTGTTGTTTTTATCAATAAGTAATCTTTCATTTAGTAGAAGTTCGCCGTATAGTCCAAAGCTCTGTACTTGAATGTTCATTTCATCTTCTGTTTCAGAAATGATAGGTAAGAAATAATGAAAGGCTTTAGTTGGAATGATATAACTTTTTCCAATCATGCTTTCGTGATTAGAATTAATCCATTTTTTCGTGACAATCTTAATATTCTTTCTAGAAATGATAAAGGATAGTGTTGTAGATTTTGTTAAGCTTACGTCAAATTCATTTGTTTGGCTTATGTGTAAATTAAAAATCGTTTCATTTGGATGAGATTCAATATTGGTATTAATAAAATCGTGCATTGTATAAGCTTCCATTCCTATTCTCCCTTTTTTCATTTTCAGAAAGCGATTTATATTTATTCAATTTAATGTTTAGGTAATATAGTAATAAAAGTTTTCAACAAATTCCGATATAATCTTACAATACGTATATGAAGCTAATATGAAGTTAGTATGAGTTTGTTATGGTTTTTTATAGAGAACAAAATGAGGCGATTTCCAAGTGCTAAAAACTGGATGGAATTTGTATATTAATGTACCTATCCAGTGTAATAGATAGGTATCATCTCGTTTTAAAGCGATAATTAAATAAAGAACAGAAAACGTTAGTGCGAGCCTTACAAAAATGTAATAAAAATGTAAGCTATTGTGATAGTTATTTCGACAATTTTTTTATACAATATGTAGTAAGAAGTTGTACGTGAGTGAAAGGAGAGATGACATGGAATGGGTTCATGAATTATTTCAGCAATACGGGTATTATGTAGTGCTTGTAGGCTTGCTGTTAGAATATATTGCGCTTCCGTTTCCGGGAGAGCCAACATTAGCATATGCGGGATTTTTAGCACAGAAGGGTGATCTAAGTTTACCTATTTTAATTATCCTATCCTTTATTGGGACAAGTGTAGGAATGACGATTCAATACTTTTTAGGGAATAAGCTCGGTATGCCTTTTGTTCAAAAGTATGGGAAGTATGTATTTTTAACACAAAGAAAAATTGATTTAACGAGAATGTGGTTCGATAAATACGGATATTTCCTTATCTTTATCGGTTTCTTCATTCCTGGAGTACGTCATTTTACAGGATACTTTGCAGGTATCATTAACTTACCGTTTCGCCGTTTTGCGATTACAATTTATTCAGGTGCTTTATTCTGGGTATCATTTTTCTTAATCGGTGGCTACTGGTTAGGTGGTAACTTACATGATATTTTCGGATTATTGGAAGAGCATATCGGCAAAATCATTTTCGGAGCCATTGTCATTGTAGCAATTACGTTAAGCGTTCGTTTCCGCAAGCAACTAAAACGAGTATTTTTACAAAACGCAAGTTAATATGGAATCCATTCTATGTCAGATTTTAGGGAGGCAGTGCAAAAGCACTGCCTTTTTGTTTTATCCCGCATTAACTGCCCGTAAAGGCCCGATTGGTGCGGGCTAATAATCAGTGGGAGATGAAAAAAACCCCCACTGATTAAAGTTTCACTTTATTTTCCAGTTTGCTTTTATCTTTCCCTCGATACCGTAACCGGTCACTACTATATAATATGTCCCCGTTTTACTAGGTGAAAGTTCGTAAGTATCATTGCTTAGTATGGACATAGGTTCATATTTATTAAATTCACTAGAAAAGTAAGTGCTATAACCTTGATAGGCGCTATTTTCAGTAATAAGAAAGTTTACGTTAACCTCAATTGTTTCTCCTTTTTTTACATAAACGGGTATTTTATGTGTGCCGTTAAAATATGAGAAATCCGCCTCAAATGTATTTTTTGTACTGTGCTCAACCCATTGTTCTTTTTGGGTAAAATCAATAGCGCATATTGCAATGAATAAAATAGGAATGATAATAGCGGTCATATATCGAAACCATTTTGATTTATTTGCTATACATGTACATAAATAAAAGAAAAGTGAACAAATTGCCCCTACAGATCCAATTAGGAAAGTTAGAATAATATCTCCTCCATTGTATATATGAAATGGAAGAAAGAATAAGTAACCAGATAGAATATAAAGCAAAACTTTTCTTGGCGTACTATTATGTTTTGAACTTAATTTGTCAATTACAAGCGAGCATAAAATTGCGTAGAAGAAAAGAAGGTAAAACCAAAAATTATATAAAAATCCAGTTAAGTATGCGGAAGTTTTAAAGAAGTTCATATCACTTCCTATAAAGAAAAATAATAAAAAAGAAAAAAAGAGAGAACAGGCCGCTGAAAATTTAATAATAGCGTAAGGAAAGACCATTTTTTTATCCATGAGACACCTCAATTATGTAGTTCTTAAAAATTATTATATACGTTATATCTAGTATAATATATATGTATTTTTGACATGTATCTACGTCAAAATGACAATGATAATTGACATTTATCAGGATATTATTTACAATTTTAATTAAATAAAAGAAAAAGAGGTAAAATATGAAGCTTCAAAATCGGGTGAGAGAATTTCGAGCAAAGCATCGTTTATCACAAGGTGAGTTAGGTAAAGCGATTGGCTCATCACGGCAAACCATTAGTTTAATTGAGCGTGGGGATTATGCGCCATCTATTGTGTTATCGTTAAAAATCGCACAAATTTTTGGAGCGCCGGTGGAGGAGATATTTATGTTAGTGGAGGGGGAAGATGGAGATGGGGAGTAAGGGGAATGGGAAACTGACGGCTATATTGAAGTTGTTAGTAGGAGCAATTTTTGGTGGGTTTATAGGGTATGTAGTAGGGGATATCGCAACAGTGGGTACTAGCAAAATATCTCCTGTTATTAGCGTTGTTATGATGAGTGTATTTGGCATAGCGGTTATGTATTATATTTGGAAGCGTACAAGAGCGCTCGCACAAACGAAAGATGAAGAAGAAAATGTTAAGGGACGAAGATTAGGGATAGCGCTTATTTATTTTCGAGTAATGGAAATTGTTATTCCATCATGGTTTGTTTGCTCAGTTATCGCTTTTTATAGAACGTATACAAGTGAGGGGAACTTGCTCTTTGTTAGTGTAAGTATTGTAGTATCTACAGTGTGCTTTATCGCTATAACTTGGTTAGGATTTGTAATGAGGAAAAGGTATAACGCTCTATATCCAGAACAGAGTGTTACGTATTCTCAGTCAATGGAAATGTGGGCAAAGAATGCAGATGAAGGGCAAAAGCAAATTGTTCATGAAGCGGGATATAAGGCATATCAATATACAAATATGACACTTGCTTGTGCGTGGTTGGCGGCGATTGCGTATGCAATTTTAGATGGAAAAGACTTCTTTATGGTCATTATGATTTCGTTCGTTTGGGTATTACATGTTGGAACATATATGTATGAAATGCATAAAAAGATGATTTATTGAGGGGAGAAAAAGGTGGATATTTTAAGAAGGCCAGCTGGTTCCATGACGGCGGCGTTAGTTTTGTCCATTTTATACGGAGTAATCCGAACTGGGAAATTAGAAGTAATTTTGAACCTATGGGCAATAGTTGGAATTTCATTGTTAGTGTTAGCCATTCATGAGCTAGGACATGTAGCATTTGGTGTAATAGGTGGTTTGACATTTAAATTTATGACAGTAGGACCCATTACTATTCAAAAAGAAAAGGGAAAATTACGCATTCGAGAAAATAAATTATGGGCATACTTTGGAGGCGTTGCAACACTAGTACCACCTTCTATAGAGACACCGAATCTTTCGAAAAAATGGGCATGGCTCACTTTAGGTGGACCGATTACAAGTTTACTATTCGGTATTACTTCAGGTTACATATATATGGTAAGTTATTATCAATATCTTTTATATTTTTCCTTTTTCCATTTTGCAATCTTTGCGGTTACAATTGTGCCGATAAAAGGAACGCTTATGAGTGATGGTATGCAATTTCTCATTTTAATTAAAGATGATGAAAGAGCTAGAAATCATTTATATGAGATTCAAATATCGAGTGAGTTATTTAGTTATAAAAGACCGAAAGATTGGGATGAAAGATTAGTAGAACTGAGTGAGGAAAAAATAAAAGAGAATAAAGGGATAAGAGAGATAATGAGTAGGCTTATGCTCGTCTTTTTTGCTCGTGCGGATCAAGAGGGAATGGAAAGAGCGATACCGCATATAGAACGAATTATTCAACTACCTGTAACGAAAGAAAATAAGTTTTTCGTTAGTAGTTTTCATAGTTGGTATCTTTTATATAAAGCCCTTTATCAGATGGATAGTCTTTCTTTACAAGAAGCAAAGGAACATGCAAAGGCCATTACCAAAATGGACCTAAACGGATATTACCGTACACATGGAATTATTAAATATTTAGAGGGCGATATGGAAGCTTCCCGTACTTATATGAAGAAAACTGATAAAGAATTAAAGAGCGCCGAGAAGAGTGAGATGGGATATTTAAAATTAGAGAGAGAATGGTTTGAGCAGCTGAAAGAGAGGGTATCTTACGATGGGTGAGGTATCCTCTTTTTTATATGTCATCTTATGTCGTTCCATAAACAGTCTGGGGCGAGTAAAATGAGATAAGAAGAGCAAAGCTTGGAGGAAGTGAATATGGAAATTTTATCTATTATTTTGATAGTCTTGCTCATTTATGTTGTTTTTAAAGTAGCATATGTAGCATTAAAGATACTCGCGATCTTATTAGTTATCTTTTTAATCGTAGAATTCGGCAGTAAGCTGCTTGGAGGATAGGGTATGTGTTGCTTTTAGGGTGTCGAAGGATTTCGGTAAATCGATATGTTGTGTCGAAACGTCGGTATCATGAAATAATCGTTGATATATTTCGAGTAATACCAATAGGGGTATGTAAACCAATCTAAAAAAGCTGGAAGAATATCTTCCAGCTTAAGAGTTACTTTCAATTTGGCGACCGCTATCTTCTTCAGTGTCTTGTAATAGGTTGAATACATCTGCTAGGCAGAATGCAATGAACCAAGTCCAAAGACCGTGGAAGAAAGCTGAGCTTAATTGAAGTGGTAATGTATAGTTTGTCATTGAGTAGGAAATACATCCACCAACGATTCCGATCATTGTTAATAACATTGTTTTTTGAGCATTTTCTTCTGGATTGAAGAGGAAGAAAATGTATCCGCCTAAAATTGAAGCGCTTACAAGTGTCTCGATTCCATTAAAAATGATATTCTCTCCAAGCTGAGTGTTTGTCCAGAAGCAGATCACGCCGCCGCCGATGGCAAATAAGGCAGCTAGTGTGTATCGTATATATTGATTCATATGTTCATCTCCCTATGTAATAAGATGATTTGGAAGTCAAAAAGGTAGGTATAGTATATTGAAGTGAATTTTAGTTGTACGTATCTTTTTATAAAAAGATCAGTGAAGAATAACTAAGATGATCGGCTTTTTGAAAACCGTTACGTGTATGGTGTCTGAAATATACCCGACTGCTCGTTTCTTTTTGCTTATAAAAATAAGAGAAACTTCCAAGTCTATATACTCTTTTTTGTAAGTCTAATTTTATTATAACACATTTAGTGATACAATAATAGAATTATCTGATTTTGTAATAAGTGTAAAAAATAAAAAGCGCAAGGAATTATAGTTCCTTGCGCTTTTTTATATACGTTTGAAACGGCCGACAATTTCAACGGTTTCAGTAATGTTCATAAATGCTTTATTATCCACTTGGCGGATAATACGTTTCATTTCGCCCAACTCGTAGCGAGTTACGACAGTGTAAATCATTTTTTTCTTATGGTTTGTATAGCCGCCGACAGCATCTACCATTGTTACGCCACGTATGCCGTGATGTAATAGTGAGCTTTTTATTTCCTCACCTTTTTCTGTAATTGTCATTATCGTTAATTTAATATGTTTTGTATGCACGGCATCAATTACTTTGCTGACTACAAACCGACTAATTAACGTATAAAGTGTAATATCCCATCCGAAAATAAATCCTGCTGCAACAAGTAAGATTAAGTTGAATCCAAAGATGATTGCTCCAATTGAAACATCGCGATGTTTCGCTACAATCAATCCAACAACATCAAAACCACCTGTTGAAGAAGCAAATCGGAATATGATTCCTGAGGCAGCACCGCAGATGACACCACCGAATACAGAAGAAAGTAAAATATCGTCTGAAACTTGGTGTACTGGGATAATGTTCATCGCTAAAGATGATACAGCTACAAAGTATGCCGTTAAAAAGGTTGTCTTCTTACCTAAGTAAAAGTGACTTAAAATAAGAAGCGGAATGTTTAGTAAAAAGATAAGTGCTCCGATATTGTAGTGCATTAAATAACCGATAATCATCCCTACACCAGCGAACCCACCGCTAATCATATTATGCGGGATAAAAAACATATTCATAGAAATTGCATACAAAATAGAAGCTATAAAAATAACAACTAACTGTATGATAAATTCTAAATGAAATGTTTTAGCTGCTGGGAAGGATAAAAAGGCGGTGTCGGGAACGTAATCGGCGTCTCCTAGTTGACCCATAGTATGTTTCATCTCCATATTCATTTTTGATTACAAGAAGAGAATAAAGCTTTTTTCAAAAACTGGCAATAGTTTTATTATAATGCAAAAATTTTATAAATTTCTAAAAAATTAAACCTATTCAAAGATACGTGTGAATATACTAAAGAAAGCGAATACATTGATTTTCTAGCATAATTTTTTGAGAAAATATGCAAAATTCATTTTTGAAAATAAAAGGAAATAGAGAATGTTTGTTGAATGTGCTAAAATGACTTTATTAAGGATGTGAAGCGATGGAATTTTTATTGCAGGATGCACTTCTGTATATATCGTTTGTAACGACAGCACTTTGTGTATTAGAAGTCTTTTTTCTTGCTAACGTTTCTCGTTTCGTACGTCAGCAAGCATCGAGCGGTAGACAGAGAGCTTTTAAACTAGTTGATACGTGTGAAGAGGGTATCGGAAATGTACCGCTTTTCTCGATTTTTTATAAATATGGAATGATTCGCTCTGTCCGCAGACAAGAATCGAGTGGAGAGAGTGACGAGGTAGGCCCGTATACACCAATGTTTCGCTAATTAATTACGAAACATTGGAGGAATGAACATGTTAAAATCAAACCGAGCTGCGCTCATTAGTTTATCATTATTACTTGTTTTTGTTTTATCTGGTTGCAGTAATGCAGGCACAATAGATTCACATAGTACGGGAATTTGGAACCATTATTTCGTATATCCAATATCGTATATGATTCAATTTGTTGCTCATCATATATCTGGTGGAAGCTTTGGGATTGCGATCATTGTCATTACGCTTGTTGTTCGTTCAGCACTGATTCCGTTAGCTGTTTCGCAATATCGTAGTCAAATGAAAATGAAAAAAATGCAACCTGAATTACAGAAGCTGAAAAAGAAACACGGTGATGTGGGTAAAGATATTGAAAAACAAAAGCAGTATCAAAAAGAAATGTCAGAACTAATGAAATCAGGTGGTTGGAATCCGTTAGCTGGTTGCTGGCCAATCTTTATACAAATGCCGATTTTCTCTGCTTTGTATTATGCGATTAGCCGAACTGAAGAGATTCGTACATCTTCATTTTTATGGGTGAACTTAGGACATGCAGATCCATATCATATATTACCGATTATTGCAGCGTTAACGACATTTATCCAGATGAAGGTATTCCAATCAAATATAACGCCTGGAGAGCAAGTGCAGATGCTGAAGGTGCAGCAAATTATGATGCCGGCAATGATTCTATTTATGGGATTTGCGGCGCCATCAGGACTTGTGCTGTATTGGATTACAGGTAATTTATTTACAATGACACAAACAATTGTGCTAAGAAAAGTAATGGAACGTGAAGAAGTACAATTACAAAATGCATAGAGAAACACCGCTCATGATGAGCGGTGTTTTTTATTTAAATCGTTAAGGAAATTTTAAGAAACCAACATTATTATTGGCATTGTATACGAAAGTGTACATGCTTTAGAAATATGAAGGAGGAAATTTCCTATGAAGAAGAAAACAGTTGGGTATTTAGCAATTGCGGGTGCTTTATCATTTGGAATTATAGGAGGAGTGAGTATACCAGCATTTGCGGCAACGAATACTCCGGCGGCTGAGCAACCTACAAAAACTGCGAAGAAGAATTTAGATGAAGCGACAAAACAAAAAGTAAAAACGATTATGGATGATACAAAGAAACAGTTAGAGGGATTAGGTGTGAAATTCCCAGAGAAGGGTAAGCACAAGGATATGTTTGCAGGGCTAGATGATCAGACGAAAGAAAAAGCAAAATCAATTTTAGAGCAAGAGAAATCTGGTAAATTAACACGTGAACAAGCAAAAGAGGAATTAACAAAACTAGGTGTGAAATTCCCAGAGAAGGGTAAGCATAAGGAAATGTTCGCGAACCTAGATGAAGCGACGAAAGAAAAAGCGAAGTCGATTTTAGAACAAGAAAAGTCCGGAACATTAACACGTGAGCAAGCAAAAGAGGAATTAACAAAATTAGGTGTGAAATTCCCAGAGAAGGGTAAGCGTAAGGAAATGTTCGCGAACCTAGATGAAGCGACGAAAGAAAAAGCGAAGTCTATTTTAGAACAAGAAAAATCCGGAACATTAACACGTGAGCAAGTGAAAGAAAAGCTGACGGAACTAGGCGTGAAACTTCCAGAGAAAGAGAAGCATGAAGACATGTTCGCGAATTTAGATGCAGCAACAAAAGAAAAAGCGAAAGCAATTTTAGAAAATGAAAAGAAACAATTAGCAGAATTAAATGTGGATCTTCCGCACCATAAGTTTTTCATGAAAAACGAAGATAAATAATTGAACAATGTTGTATCTTCCGTGTGGGCAACCGAAAGGTACGTATGCGAGGAGGCTGTCTTTGGAACAGCCTCCTTTTAGTATTTAGAGTGCTATCGTTGTCGTTTTTGTCGAATTATCGATATAATTTCATTTACGATCTTATGGCGTTCGTGGAAGAGGAGATTAGAGAAATAAAGTAGCTTCTGTTATAATATAAGAAGAGAAATATTTCTTATGTTATATAAAAAATATATTGATTTTTTCTAACAATTCAATATAATGGGAAATAACTACAAAATTCGACATCAAGAAGTGATGATGAGGATATGATCAATTTTTTACGATTCTCAGAGAGGGAAGCCTTTGGCTGTGAGCTTCCTAATACGGGAAAATCGATTACCCCCTTTGAACTGCAGCAGTGAACGGATATCTAGTAATTGCTTGCCGGCAAAAACCGTTATTTAGACTTGAGAAATTGGTGAAGTATGTCACTTTGCGAATTGAAACAAGGGTGGAACCACGAATACAACACTCGTCCCTTTTTTAGGGAGGAGTGTTTTTTTATTTCATTTTTGCATCACACTAGAATTGGAAGGAGGATACGCAGCATGCATCATGATGAGAAAAACAAAATTGGTTTAACAGTGGCACTTTCTATCGTAGTAGGAACTATTATTGGGTCTGGTGTGTTTATGAAACCAGGGAGCGTATTAGATTACTCAGGGAGTTCTAATATGGCTATTTGGGCTTGGGTAATTGGTGGTCTGTTGACGTTAGCAAGTGGTTTAACAGTAGCCGAAATTGGAGCGCAAATTCCGAAAAATGGTGGGTTGTATACGTATTTAGAGGAGATTTACGGAAGCTTTTGGGGGTATTTATCTGGCTGGATGCAAACGATTGTATATGGTCCAGCTATTATAGGAACGTTAGGTTTGTACTTTAGTTCTTTAATGATTAATTTTTTCTATTTAGATAAAGTCTGGAATTTACCAATTGCAATTGGAACAGTTGTGTTCCTAGGCGTTATAAATAGTATGGGAACAAAATATGGAGGCATCGTTCAAACCGTTACGACAGTTGGGAAGATGATTCCGATTATATTAATTGTTGTGTTAGGGTTTTGGAAGGGGAATAGTGATATCTTCAATGTAGTTGTACCGATATCAGAAAATCAAAGTATCGGGATGGCAATTTTGGCAACTTTATTTGCTTATGATGGTTGGATTTTACTTGCTTCTATTGGCGGAGAAATGAAGAACCCAACAAAATTATTACCGAAGGCAATGACAGTTGGGATTTTAATTGTAACAGCTGCTTACGTATTAATTAACTTAGCGTTATTAAATGTATTACCAGCAGCGAAAATTGTAGACCTTGGAGAAAATGCAACAGCGACAGCTGCGGGCATGTTACTTGGAGAATATGGTGGAAAAATTATTAGTATCGGTATTATCATTTCTATTTTCGGCTGTTTAAATGGAAAGATTTTAACGTTCCCACGTATTCCGATGTCGATGGCAGAGCGTGGACACCTTCCGTTTTCTAAGTTTATTGCAAAGGAAAGCCCAAGATTTAAAACACCAGCAAATGCGATTACTGTTGAAATCATATTAGGAATTATTTTAATGCTTATTAGTGATCCGAATAAGCTATCTGAGATTTCCGTATTCATTATTTATATTTTCTACGTAATGACGTTTATTGGTGTCTTCATTTTAAGAAGACGTAACAAGGATAAAGAGCGTGCATATAGTGTACCGTTATTCCCAATTGTACCAATCGTTGCGATTTTAGGGTCATTGTTTGTACTTGGAAGTGCGATTATTAACGATCCGGTAAGTTGTTTCTTATCGATTGGAATGGTATTTACTGGACTTCCGGTGTATTGGTACTTAAACAAGAAGAAAGAAACTGGAGTTTAATGTTTGAAGGCAGGCGTATTATACGCCTGCTTTTTTTTGCTGTAAAAAAATTGTACTTGCTTACACTTTCCTTTTTGGTTACTATAGTCGTAGTAACCAAAAAGGAAAGTGTGGAGAAAGACTTGAATTTTCGTGTGTATATTTTAGCTATTGCGGCTTTCGTAGTCGGAACGGTTGAGCTAATTATAGGAGGAACGCTCGATTTAGTTGCCAATGATTTAGGTGTGTCGATTAGTGCAGCTGGTCAGCTTATTACAATATTTTCAGTAGTATTCGCTCTATCAGGGCCAGTTTTATTAGCGGTAACAGGTAAGTTTGAAAGAAAGAAATTGTATGTTGTGGCATTATCAATTTTCTTAATTGGAAATATCGTTTCGGCATTTAGTGTAAATTATGGGATGTTAATGTTCTCGAGAGTAATTTGTGCAGCGAGTGGATCGCTTATTATTGCACTATCGGTAACACTTGCTTCTAGTGTAGTAGAACCGCATTTTCGTGCGCGTGCAATTGGAATCATTTTCATGGGGATTAGTGGATCACTTGTACTTGGAGTACCGCTAGGTCTTGTGCTCGGAAATGCATACGGATGGCGTGCGCCATTTGTATTAATTTCGATATTAACAGTTATGGCAATTGCTTGTATTTCATTGTTCTTAACGAAAGTACCACCGACATCGGTACTATCAATAAAAGAACAAATTGCTACTTTAAAAGATAAAAAAATTGTAAGTGCACAGTTAACATCATTTTTGTTTTTAACGGGGCATTTAACATTGTATGCATATTTAACACCGTTTTTAAAAGACGTAATGCATGTTGAAGCCAACTGGATTAGTGTGTTTTACTTTATTTTCGGAATCGCAGCAGTAATCGGCGGTGGCTTAGGTGGATGGCTTGCTGATAAATGGGGATCAAAGAAAAGTATTATTTCCATTATTATCGTATTTGCATGTGCAATCTTTATGCTGCCGATGATGACATTCTCATTCCCGCTCTTCATTATTATGATGGGACTGTGGAGTATGCTGAGCTGGGCTATTTCACCAGCACAGCAAAATTATTTAATTGAAATTGCACCGGAATCAGCTGGTATTCAGCAAGGTTTAAATAACTCTGCACTTCATTTAGGAATTGCGCTCGGTTCAACAGTAGGCGGAGTTGTTATTGAGAAATCATCTGTTATATATAACGCTTGGGTAGGCGGCGGTTTTATTATATTGGCGCTACTTTGTGCGATTTTCTCGATTACGAGAGGGCGTTCTACTCAGTTTGCGAAGGAAGAATCTATCATTGGATAGATTCTTTTTTTATTTTGAAAAAATTGAAGGATTTAGCAGTAGGAGAGAGAAGGGTGTATATAGCGAGGTGATAGTATATGTATTCTAATTTTTCAATAATTGGTTTTCTATTTACGATCATACCATTCTTTTTTGTAATTTTTATATTTAGATGGGTTCGTTTCATCTATCAAAATTCCGAAAAACAAGTGGAGCAAAATGAGAAGATTATTGAGCTGTTGACGGAGATAAAGGAGCAGAATAAGTAATAGTAGTTATTTTGGAAATGATTATATATAGATATAGAGAAATATAATTTTAGTAAATTTGAAAGGTACTTTTGAAAGTGCCTTTTTATTATGTTTAAAGGGCTGAGCACAAATTATCTTTATTTATCAATAGTCAAATGAAAATGAGAAATTCAAAATTCGCAGTTTATCTGTTTAAATTTCTCAACAATTCGACAAGATGCTACAAAAAAACCACCTATTCTCTTTTTTTCACTATAAGTACAATGAAACAGTAAGATTGCTTCATGTAGAAATTTATATATGGTGGTGGAGAGAATGGGACGAAAGATGGTAGGGAAATGGTTTAGTTTTTTAAGTGCTCTTATTATTTTATTAGGAATTGCGATGCCACAAGTAAAAGCTGAAGTAATGAACAGAGAAAAGTATGAAATGGATTGGAGTTATAGTAAAGCAAAAGATCGTGAAATAAAGACCGAAATAATTAAAGCTGCTTCGGGCAGTATTGCTTATTGTTTAACGCCTGATTTACGTTCTCCTAATGGAGAGGATTTACCTGAGATGGGAAAAACATCTGATGCTGTATATCGTGTTTTAGTTAATGGGTATCCTCAAAAAAGCCCATCTGAGTTAGGTGTAGCGACAACGGAAGAAGCGCATTATGCTACACAATTAGCAGTATGGATTGCAGCAAATGAATTAACGGAAGAAGATTTAGTTGCAAAAAATGAGCGAGTACATAATCTTATGAAGCGTTTAGTAGAGGCTTCAAAAAAAGAAACTGGATCACAAGATGTATTCTTTAAAGTTAATCCTGTAGATCCACAAACTGCTACACAAAAAGGTGATTATTTAGAAACAGGATTTTATGCAGTGCAAACAAATGCGGTTTCTGGTTCTTATACAATTCTTTTTGAGAATGCTCCTAAAGGGATTCGAATTGTAAATGAAAATGGAGAAGAAAAAAGTACATTATCAATTAACGAAAAATTAAAAATATTAATCCCGAAAGATACGAGTAGTGGTAATTTTAAAATAAAAGTGAAGTCTACTTTAACAAATTTACAAGCAATAGCTTTTAAAGGCTCGGGAAAAGTTCAAAATACAACGGTATTGTTACAAAGAAATAGTGAGAAAATCAGTACAGATTTAGTTGTAAATTGGGAATCAGTAGGCTCTTTAAGGATTATGAAATTAGGAGAAAAAAAGGAATTATTAAAAGGAGCTGTGTTTGAAGTCTCTAATGAAAACTTTAAACAAAATGTTACGACAAATGATAAGGGGATTGCGGAGCTAGGTAATCTTTTAATCGGTATATATAGCGTCAAAGAAATTCAAGCGCCAGCTGGATATGTGTTAGACGGAAGTGTTAAAAAAATTGAAGTGAAAACTGGTGAAACTGCTTTATTAGAGTTGAAAAATGAAAATATAAAAGGTGAATTAGAAATAACGAAAGTAGATGTAGCGGATGGAAATACGAAACTGCCAAATGCAGAGTTTACAATCTACAACGAACAAGGGAAAGAAGTAGTAAAAGGGAAAACGGATGAAAAAGGTGTAGCGAAATTCAAACTACCATACGGAAAGTACACGTATAAAGAAACGATAGCGCCAAATGGTTACGTAGTAAATGAAGAGACATTCGCATTTGAAATAAAAGAGAATGGAGAAATTATTAAACATATTGTCCAAGATAAGAAGGTAGAAGGTGAATTAGAAATAACGAAAGTAGATGTAGCAGATGGAAATACGAAACTGCCAAATGCAGAGTTTACAATCTACAACGAACAAGGGAAAGAAGTAGTAAAAGGGAAAAC
>NZ_JAEHBK010000110.1:0-1347 GCF_016483685.1 Bacillus cereus group sp. N8
AAGAGACAGATATATTTATTTTTACTAATTAATTATGATGTGGATGTTATTTTAAAGTTATTTATACGAAATAACTAAATGGACTTTTTAGGAAGAGAAGGTGATAAAACGTTTTGTTTTGTTAATTTACATAATTTTCAAAATTAAAATCTATAGATGTTAATATTTGTTATATAATAAAATTGTCAAAGCATTACCCCTGTAGTTTCAATGATGAATCTGTATGATGGTTTGTTTGTCCCTTATATTCACCTGAGACTAAAAAGAACTTGTAGGGATGCCTACATCCTACAAGTTTTTTTTGTTTTTCCGGTTAAATGTTGATTTGAAATAAAGCTGGATTAAACTTGGAAATACCGATAGAAATAAAAGGATTGATACATAAGTTAACCACCGATATATGTTATTAAATTAAAAATTGAGACCCAAAAAACAAGAAAGGTTGGCATTTTGCCAGCCTTTCTTGTTTACTACTTCATTCATTTTACAAATAAAAATTTTGTTTTGGGGATACTTAAAAATCTTCGCTTAATGAGCATCGGGCCAAGCTGAAAAAATATAGACTATCGTAAAAAGTTCAGAATTTTATACGATATTAATGAAAGACTTTTGTAACATTTATGAAAGAAATTTGAAAGTTTTTTAAACTAAGATGAATTTATAAATATTGATTTTATATTTTAAATCAATATGCGACAGTATTTATATGTTTGTTTTTTACAGTGTTACATGTAAGCAATCTAGGCTAAATCTTACTAAGAGAGGACAACAAAAATGAAGAAAAAATTTAAAACAATTGGAATTGGAAAGAAAGTAATTCCTACTGCAGCGGTATTAGGTATTCTTTTTTCTGTCGCTCCTATTGCAGAAAACAAAGCTAGCGCAGGGATAGGTACGGTAATAGATATAAGTATTACTGTATTAGGTGCTGTAGCAAACACTTATGAAGCACTTGGAATAAGCCCAGGGGATCGAGACCCTGGCACTCACATTGATGTATATGCCGAAAACGAAACTTACCAAGCTCCTAGTTTTACATCTGGGGAATTTAATATTTCCATGTATCATACACAAGGTGATTTGAATTTTCTTAAACCAGTTAAAGTACGCTATCCAAATGGAAGAATTGAAATTCATCAACTAAAATCTGGGCAGCAGCTTAAAATTACTGAAGCAGGTGCAATTATAGATCTAAACCCTAATGGAGCAAATGTCTCAGAACACGATCTTCTTTACATTACACAAGCACAATTAGACGAAGGAAAGACCGGAGTTGTGATAAATCAAGGCCAACATGCATTTGTAGAAAAAGCATCTGGTAAAAACCCAAGATTTCTTGGTCCACTT
>NZ_JAEHBK010000111.1:0-1301 GCF_016483685.1 Bacillus cereus group sp. N8
TTAGGACTTTACCACATAAAAAAACAATCCCGTATGATTTTATTGATTTGTCTGGGAGCTGTTGCTTCAGCTTTAGCAATGGCAATTTTGTATGAACCTGGAGCTGATCCGAGTAGAATTTATTATGGCACAGATACGAGGGCCTTTTCTTTACTTATTGGAGCGGCACTTGCCTTAATTTGGCCAAGCAATAGGCTTGCAAATAAAATTATTCCAAGGGCGCGTCTCATTCTTGATGTAGTGGGAGGAACTGCTCTTATTATTATTTTGCTTATGTTTTGGAAGACGAATCAATATGATCCGTTTCTATACATTGTATACGCTGTAAGAAAACGCAAGTAGGGATGAGGGGGAAGAGTAATGCAACTTCAGGCATTTCTCATTACATTTCGTGAAGTATTAGAAGCGTTGCTTATCGTTGGGATTATTACAACGTACTTAAAGCGCACAGATAGTAAGCAGTATGTGAAATATGTTTGGCTAGGAGCAGGGCTTGCGGTTGTAGCAAGTTATATTGTCGCCCTAGTCTTTCAAGTTGTATTTACTGGTTTTGCTGCTATGGGTAGCGAAATGTATTTAAAAATATCCATTATTTTCGTTTCAGCCATTTTACTTACACAAATGGTATTTTGGATGGCAGAACATAGTAAGAATATGACAGCCAATATGGAAAATAAAATGAATCAGTATATTACGGCTGGAAATATAATTGGAATGGTCGTGCATTCTTTTCTTGTTGTACTTCGAGAAGGTGTAGAAACAGTTTTTTTCTTTGCAGCGATTACAGGAGGAAACATCGGGGAAGCGATGAAAGGCTGGGGAGCTATATCTGGTCTACTCGTTGCAGCGGTTGTTAGCTTCTTATTCTTTAAAGGAACGATGCGTATTTCACTCAAAGTATTCTTTAAAGTAACAGGTGCATTTATCGTATTAATTGCAGCAGGACTTCTTGTCCAAGGCGTTTCTATGCTTCAAGATTTAAAGATACTTGGCAGTGTAATGCCGCACGTATATGATATTACATGGTTACTACCAGAGCATCCTATTGATTATGATCATTATCTTCGCGATCATGGTACTGCACCACTTCTTTCTGGTGATATCGGCATTTTCTTAAAAGCATTTTTAGGATATTCTTCGATGCCATCTATTGAAGAAGTACTTGTGTATATCGGATATTTTGTTGTGTTGTATATGTTAATTATCTTTAAAAAACCTGTTAAAAAAAGGTTGTTTTCGCATAAATTGTTGCTGTTGGATAGATAATATATAATATAGATAGGACAATCAACAGGAGGCAT
>NZ_JAEHBK010000112.1:0-1271 GCF_016483685.1 Bacillus cereus group sp. N8
GTAAAACGTCCTTGAAAAGAACCGTGTGGTTTATCATGATAGTTAACACCAAACCCTTCTGGATACTTTGATTTGGCGAACCCAATACCCTCTGGTTGCGAAACATTCGGTTTTTGTCCAATAAACCAAGAAAGTGGTTTATCTCCTACTAATAGATTTAAGTCACACTTACCAATTCCAGGTACCTGTCCCGTTTCAGTGTATTGCCAGATATCGCATGGATATGCTGGTTTATTTCCACCATAACGAGGAATCCACGTAAAGTCTGCTTTCACTTTAGACATACCGAATTGTTCATACATATGATGACCTACGTAGAAACCTACTTTTTTAGCACCTAAACGATATAACTCATCAATGAAAGCTTGTGAACCTGCTACCATGTTACCCATCGTTTCCTGTTCTACATCTGCAACCCAAAATAATGCGTCTTTGTCTCCACGCGCCCAAAATTCCTGTGCTTCTTTTTTAGCATCTTCTACAGATACGAAACGACAGAAAGCATAGTTTCCAAATGGTACGCTATGGGACTTCATAGAAGCCACGTATGATTTATACATTGGATCTACATAGTTTGAGCCATCCTGTACACGTGCAATCACTAAATCAAGTTGCGGGGCCGCAACTGACCACTCAATATCACCATTCCATTTTGAAATATCTACAATGTGTCCCATTATTGAACATCTCCTTTTTTCTCTTCTTGTTTTTGTTTGCCGCCCAAAATTTCAACAGCATTTGTTAATGCAGAAGGTAACATGATTCCTATACGTCCTGCATTTTCTAAGATTGATAAAAGCTCATTACCCATAAAGAAAAAGATGGTTGCTTCACGAATAGCGCTATTGCTACCGATTACGTTGTCCAACTGCGCAGCCACCCCAACTAATAAAAAAAGCACTACCTTTTTGGCAATGCCTTTGAAACCAACTTTACTTTTCAATTCTCCGTTATATCCTGCTGCAATCATGCCTGTGATATAATCAATCGCTACCATTATTACTAATATTTGCAAAACCGCATCCCAACCTCCCCAGAAATATCCACAAAAGCCACCTAATGTAGCTATAAACGATTTTGTTAATATATTAATTTGATTCATTTGTTACACTCCTTAAAAAAAGGCCGACCCACAAAGGTCGGCTATGCTATTATCGAATATCAGATTGTTTCTCTTCTACCCAAGTGTTTTGACCAATATCAATCCAACCATCTTTGCGAGAGTAAATGTCATACGGAAGAGAACCATCCATTCTGCCTAAGTAGCTTCC
>NZ_JAEHBK010000113.1:0-1236 GCF_016483685.1 Bacillus cereus group sp. N8
TTTAAAGAGTGCGTAATAGCTCACTAGTCGAGTGACTCTGCGCCGAAAATGTACCGGGGCTAAATACACCACCGAAGCTGCGAATTGATACCAATGGTATCAGTGGTAGGGGAGCGTTCTAAGTGCAGTGAAGTCAGACCGGAAGGACTGGTGGAGCGCTTAGAAGTGAGAATGCCGGTATGAGTAGCGAAAGACGGGTGAGAATCCCGTCCACCGAATGCCTAAGGTTTCCTGAGGAAGGCTCGTCCGCTCAGGGTTAGTCAGGACCTAAGCCGAGGCCGACAGGCGTAGGCGATGGACAACAGGTTGATATTCCTGTACCACCTCTTTATCGTTTGAGCAATGGAGGGACGCAGAAGGATAGAAGAAGCGTGCGATTGGTTGTGCACGTCCAAGCAGTTAGGCTGATAAGTAGGCAAATCCGCTTATCGTGAAGGCTGAGCTGTGATGGGGAAGCTCCTTATGGAGCGAAGTCTTTGATTCCCCGCTGCCAAGAAAAGCTTCTAGCGAGATAAAAGGTGCCTGTACCGCAAACCGACACAGGTAGGCGAGGAGAGAATCCTAAGGTGTGCGAGAGAACTCTGGTTAAGGAACTCGGCAAAATGACCCCGTAACTTCGGGAGAAGGGGTGCTTTCTTAACGGAAAGCCGCAGTGAATAGGCCCAAGCGACTGTTTAGCAAAAACACAGGTCTCTGCGAAGCCGTAAGGCGAAGTATAGGGGCTGACACCTGCCCGGTGCTGGAAGGTTAAGGAGAGGGGTTAGCGTAAGCGAAGCTCTGAACTGAAGCCCCAGTAAACGGCGGCCGTAACTATAACGGTCCTAAGGTAGCGAAATTCCTTGTCGGGTAAGTTCCGACCCGCACGAAAGGTGTAACGATTTGGGCACTGTCTCAACCAGAGACTCGGTGAAATTATAGTACCTGTGAAGATGCAGGTTACCCGCGACAGGACGGAAAGACCCCGTGGAGCTTTACTGTAGCCTGATATTGAATTTTGGTACAGTTTGTACAGGATAGGCGGGAGCCATTGAAACCGGAGCGCTAGCTTCGGTGGAGGCGCTGGTGGGATACCGCCCTGACTGTATTGAAATTCTAACCTACGGGTCTTATCGACCCGGGAGACAGTGTCAGGTGGGCAGTTTGACTGGGGCGGTCGCCTCCTAAAGTGTAACGGAGGCGCCCAAAGGTTCCCTCAGAATGGTTGGAAATCATTCGTAGAGTGCAAAGGCATAAGGG
>NZ_JAEHBK010000114.1:0-1171 GCF_016483685.1 Bacillus cereus group sp. N8
AGTAGTGTTATGCGGTATATGCAATAGAATCAGTAATGTATATTATTCCAGTAACTTTTCAAAGCTCTATCCTATCCCTTTATTTCTATAACAAAAGCAACAATATATAGAAATATCCACTTATAGAAATAGGGATATTTCTATATTAAAAAGGAGATTATAGTAGTGTTATGTGGTATATGCGATAGAATCAGTAATGTATATTATTCCAGTAACTTTTCAAAAGTCCCCTCCTATCCCTTCATTTCTATATTGTTAGAAATGAGCACAGCGATGATATGTGGTGCATATTATAGAATTAATGGATAATATCTAAAGTATTGATGTCAACAGAGATTAAATACTATAAAAATGAAACTAAAGGATATTCCAAATCTTGTTGTGGCTTTGAAATAAAGTTGAATTGTTTATAAAAAAGATGAACCGGAATTTCCTATCTCTTTAAGGAAAGGATTTTGGTTTTTCTTGTGGATTAAGAATTTGTTAAGTGATAATAAAGTTATTCCATTAAAGGGCCAGATTGTTATTGTAGCCAAGTACAAAGAAGATATTAAATAGTTAGCTTAAGTGACAAAGCGATTGATGAGGGAATATCATAAGGGAATTGCGGTGATGAGAGGGAAGAGAAAGTCGTGGAAGAAGTTCTGGTGATGCTTTTTTTTAACTACAAAAATATAGAAATATCCCTATTTTTACGTAGGGATATTTCTATATTTCTAAATCTTTGTTAACAATTTAAATTTCTTTTTCTGTTCGGGAGTTAATTGATTTTCTACATAATAATGTATAAGTAAATCTATTATTTCATGAGCATATTTCTTAATAGTGAGCTTCATTAGTGTTCCAAGTTCTTCATGAGTCATGAGAGTGGCTAGAAGTTTTAAAATCGCCCTATTGGTTTTTTAATTTCATATATTTACTTGTCTTTACTCGTTTTCAGGTGAAGAAACAGGAATATCTTCGCTATTTTTGATAAAAAAATCAGGGATATATAGAAATAGGGATATTTCTATACTGTGGGAGAAGAGCACAGGGATGATATGTGATACACGTAATAGAACTTTGAACTACCCCCACTTTCACTTCGTTTAGACGAGGGGGATTCCTAAGTAAAGAGTTCTATCGAACTCTAATTTATTAGGCTATCTCCACAGTCCTTGCGGTTAGAAGC
>NZ_JAEHBK010000115.1:0-948 GCF_016483685.1 Bacillus cereus group sp. N8
GTGTGGTTTATCATGATAGTTAACACCAAACCCTTCTGGATACTTTGATTTGGCGAACCCAATACCCTCTGGTTGCGGCACACCGCTATCGCCACCTTTCCCCAAGTAGTCTAACGGGTTCACAGCATCACTCTTACTATCATTCCAGCGTCCTTTATGCATTTCAAAATGTAAGTGTTGGCCTTCAGACTGCCCCGTGTTCCCCATAACTCCAATTGTTTGTCCTTGTGTAACATAATCGCCTACTTTTACTGTTCGAGAACCACTACGCATATGAGCGTATACAGTTTCCCATGTAACTCCATCAATAGTATGCACAATCATAATACATTCACCATAACTAGATGAAAGATAAGAACGACTAACCTGCCCGTTAGCCGCTGCATAAATCGGATGATAGCCCGCTTCAGCAAGGTCTACCCCATGATGATCTGGTCTACTACCTCTAAAACCACTTGTTACTCTCGTTGTATCTGTAGGATAAATAAATTTTGCCATATTAGTCTTCCTTTCTATTTTTACTCAATATAAAAAAGGCACTTAAATGAGCACCTTCGTTCACTGTCTATATTTATTATTTTTTGGATGTATTATAGTTTTCAAATCTAAAGATGAACAGAATGAAAAGCTCTCTGCCGTTACCTAACATCAAAATGTTCTTCTTTTAACCATGTACCATTTCCAATATCAAAATAACCATCTTGTCGTGCATAAACCCTATATGGAACAAATCCATCTACATTACCTGTATAATTCCTATTAGGACCATCATATGTGTTAATACCATAACCTACTGGATATTTTGAATAAGCAATGAATCATTGTTCAACTAATTTTTCTACCCTTTTATCGAATATCTAAAATATCAAAATGTTTTTCAGGTGCCCAACTATTTCTACCAACATCGATCCATCCTTCTTTACGAGCATAAATCATGACAGGCGCTTT
>NZ_JAEHBK010000116.1:0-933 GCF_016483685.1 Bacillus cereus group sp. N8
CCCCTCCAAGTAATAGTGTAACATCCATGTATGTACATGGTCTTTTTACACTGTCTACTTAAAGGGGATAATATCAACGTCAGCCTCTTTCTTTATTATATAGGGGAATTGCGTTAGGTTCAGAAGGGTTTAAAATGTTCAGTACACAACCTAATTTAATTAAAGATAAATACAAAAGGTGATTTCTTGGTTAAGAAATCACCTTCTAATGTCTAGTTTTGTAAGGGTGCATTGTACCCATGTATACCTATGATTTGTAGCTCTTCTTATTATATTTCTCATCAAATTCTTTTCCTTCTAGATTTCGATCCATTGTTAAAGGTTGGTTGCAATGCATACATGCATCGACACGACCGAGCATTTTTGTTGGCTTATCACAGCTTGGACAAATAATTTGTACAGTTTTAGTGGATAACATACCAATCCAAAAGTAAACGACAGTACTAGCGATAACAGCTAAAAAGCCAACCATCATAAATGTTGTCATAATAATAATGTTGTCACGGAAAAAAACTCCTAAGTATGCAATGAAGAGACCGATAAATACTAGACTTAATGCAAAGGTCCGAATTTTATTGATTTTGTTCGAATATTTAATGCCCATTCTCACCACGCTCCTATAATAATAATATAACACAAAAATCAGAATTTTCATTCTTGTATAAACCTAGTGAAATGATAAGGTGTAAAATAAGAAGGAGTATAGCCATGTATAAAGAATACATGGGGAGATAGAATGCTATCGTTCAAGTGTTTTTAAAGTTTTTAACGGGATGTGAAATTTTTTTTGGAAAAGTATTGACCCTGTATATACTGCATGATATATTAATAAACGTCGCTGATGCGGAAACGCAACAAACGACAAAAAAGAAATTGAAAAACTTAGTTGACATCGAAAAACGAAGATGTTAACATAAGGAAGTCGCAAATGAG
>NZ_JAEHBK010000117.1:0-886 GCF_016483685.1 Bacillus cereus group sp. N8
GCTGTTCAAAGTTATTTAAACGGAGAAGGAAGTTACAATATGATAAAGGAAAAATATCAGATTAGAAGCTCTACACAACTAAAAAATTGGGTGAAAAAATATAAAGAATTTGGTGAAATTACAGATACTCGTGGGAAAAATGGTGGAATGAAAGGGATATCAAATCCTCTAAAAGGCAAACGCGTTCATTTTAAGACGATTGAAGAGGAACGTGACTACTATAAGGCACAGGTTGAATATTTAAAAAAGCAGTATCCGAATCTGTAAATGGAGGCGCACTAAAATATACGGTGAGATATCATATCATTGAATCATTAAAGGGGAAATATCCAGTTATATGGCTTACGAAATTTGCAGGTGTACATCGTTCAAGTTACTATAAGTGGATTCATACAAAAAGTATGAAAAACATGCGACTAGAATCCGAGAAACGATTAAAAAAAGTAATACAATCTATTCACGTAAGGCACAAGGAATATGGTTATCCACGTATGAAAATCGCTTTACAGGAAGAGGGATATTTTATAAATCACAAAAAAGTATATCGCTTAATGAGCGAGCTCAACATTCAATCTATTATTCGAAAGAAGCGTCGCTTCTTTAAAGGGAACTATTCCAATGTTTTTCCGAATGTTTTAAACCGTGAATTCAAAGATCGCCAACAAAATGAAGCGCTTGTTACAGATATTACTTACCTACGATTCCAAGAGGGATTTCGGTATCTTTCTGTTGTACAAGATATTTATAATAACGAAGTTGTTTCTTGGAAAATATCCAAGCGCAACGATAATGAACTTGTATTAGATACAATTGAAATGTTGGCACAAAAAAGAGATGTGCGTGGAACCATTCTCCATTCAGATCAGGGATTCCAGTACACATCTCA
>NZ_JAEHBK010000118.1:0-884 GCF_016483685.1 Bacillus cereus group sp. N8
GAGTTGTGATAAATCAAGGCCAACATGCATTTGTAGAAAAAGCATCTGGTAAAAACCCAAGATTTCTTGGTCCACTTTACAAAAAATATTCCGGCGACTCCTTTGGCGATTGGACGGTGATTGCTAGAAATTCGGATTATCTATTTGATCAGATAGCAAATAAATTATCAGATAAGCAAAAACAATTGATAACATTGACTTCAAAGCCAGTATCTAAAGATGTCCTTGACAACTATGTTAATAATGACCCTAAAGCTCGTGCAGATTTTTATGATCGATTATCTGATGTATTGGCGGAGCGTACTAACGTCCTAGAGACATCTATGGAACTGCCATTCATTAAACTAAATGATGGTAAACCTTATCAAATTATCCCTTATAAAAAAGGAACGAATAAAGTAATCGTAAAAACAGGTTCAAAATATCTTTCAGGAAAAGAAGGAAACGGACCTCAATATTCCGATTCGCTTGGCGATGATGAAGTGTTTGAACTTGTTCAGATAGGAAATTCTAACGATGGTAAATTTCAGTTCCGTTTGAATAACAAGAATGGAGTAAGTTTAGCTGGTAATCAGTATATTTCTGGATTCGCTACGGATTGGAGTTTCAAATCTGAAATTCGTTTCGATGATAAAAGCAACAATGAAATTAACAATTGGTTAATAGAGTGGTATCCGGGTAAAGAAAATGAGAGACAGAAGTATGATAAAGTACAGGCTGTAGCTGATGAAAAAGATTCTACTAAATGGATTGCAAAAGATTCCTTTGGAAACGTGATAAAGAACAGTTGGATAAACCGAGGTGATGGGTATTCCTTTACAGATGCTGAAGGAGTCATTTTGACAGGCTGGCAAGAAATTAAGGGGAAGACTTATTATTTCTCA
>NZ_JAEHBK010000119.1:0-824 GCF_016483685.1 Bacillus cereus group sp. N8
TTTTTTAATTTTAGTTTGGTTAAGTTAGAAAGGGCGCACGGTGGATGCCTTGACACTAGGAGTCGATGAAGGACGGGACTAACGCCGATATGCTTCGGGGAGCTGTAAGTAAGCTTTGATCCGAAGATTTCCGAATGGGGAAACCCACTATACGTAATGGTATGGTATCCTTACCTGAATACATAGGGTATGGAAGACAGACCCAGGGAACTGAAACATCTAAGTACCTGGAGGAAGAGAAAGCAAATGCGATTTCCTGAGTAGCGGCGAGCGAAACGGAATCTAGCCCAAACCAAGAGGCTTGCCTCTTGGGGTTGTAGGACATTCTATACGGAGTTACAAAGGAACGAGGTAGACGAAGCGACCTGGAAAGGTCCGTCGTAGAGGGTAACAACCCCGTAGTCGAAACTTCGTTCTCTCTTGAATGTATCCTGAGTACGGCGGAACACGTGAAATTCCGTCGGAATCTGGGAGGACCATCTCCCAAGGCTAAATACTCCCTAGTGATCGATAGTGAACCAGTACCGTGAGGGAAAGGTGAAAAGCACCCCGGAAGGGGAGTGAAAGAGATCCTGAAACCGTGTGCCTACAAATAGTCAGAGCCCGTTAATGGGTGATGGCGTGCCTTTTGTAGAATGAACCGGCGAGTTACGATCCCGTGCGAGGTTAAGTTGAAGAGACGGAGCCGCAGCGAAAGCGAGTCTGAATAGGGCGTTTAGTACGTGGTCGTAGACCCGAAACCAGGTGATCTACCCATGTCCAGGGTGAAGTTCAGGTAACACTGAATGGAGGCCCGAACCCACGCACGTTGAAAAGTGCGGGGA